>NZ_MJWQ01000037.1:0-81921 GCF_001762325.1 Campylobacter sp. BCW_6871
TTATTGATTCTAAAACGCATCACTTCCTTGTTAAAGTTTTTATGATAAGACTTCTTTATCTTAAGACGGAAAGCATTCAAACACTTAATATAAAACTAAATGATTTAGTCTTAACTAAGCTGTGAGTTTGAAACTTGTCTTTAATTTACAAATCTTAAATCTAATATTCTCTTTATTTTAAAGATAAAGATAATTAAAAGATATAAGTTAAACCAAAGAAAAGATAAATAGGTTTTATCCTTTAACAAGTCCTGTAAAATTGTTTTTATTAAAACTTGCTTGTGACTCTTAACAATGATAATTAAAAAGAACATTTAGGTTTAAAACCTAAAGGAAGTATATATTAATATAATCATTATAAATATAAATACATAATGTATATGCTATTTATATCTATTAAAGTATATTCTTTTATAGCTAAAGATAAAAATAAATCTAAGTATTTAGAGTTTATATTTTATCTACTTTATATACTTGCTTTAGATTTTAAAGCTTTTTTATTCAAATCTTTTTTATGGTGGGCCTAACAAGACTTGAACTTGTGACCTCACCCTTATCAGGGGTGCACTCTAACCAGCTGAGCTATAGGCCCTTAATAAATGGTGGAGAATAGCGGGATCGAACCGCTGACCTCCTGCGTGCAAAGCAGGCGCTCTCCCAGCTGAGCTAATTCCCCATAAACAATTAGCTTTATCATCAATCTTTGAAATCTAAACAAGAATCAATTGAGTTTATATATTGAAGTAATAGTTGTGAGACTTATTACTTTGTACTCTAGAAAGGAGGTGATCCAACCGCAGGTTCTCCTACGGTTACCTTGTTACGACTTCACCCCAGTCGCTGATTCCACTGTGGACGGTAACTAGTTTAGTATTCCGGCTTCGAGTGAAATCAACTCCCATGGTGTGACGGGCGGTGAGTACAAGACCCGGGAACGTATTCACCGTAGCATGGCTGATCTACGATTACTAGCGATTCCGGCTTCATGCTCTCGAGTTGCAGAGAACAATCCGAACTGGGACATATTTTATAGATTTGCTCCACCTCGCGGTATTGCGTCTCATTGTATATGCCATTGTAGCACGTGTGTCGCCCTGGGCATAAGGGCCATGATGACTTGACGTCGTCCACACCTTCCTCCTCCTTACGAAGGCAGTCTATTTAGAGTGCTCGGCCGAACCGTTAGCAACTAAATACGTGGGTTGCGCTCGTTGCGGGACTTAACCCAACATCTCACGACACGAGCTGACGACAGCCGTGCAGCACCTGTCTCTAAGTTCTAGCAAGCTAGCACCCTCATATCTCTATAAGGTTCTTAGGATATCAAGCCCAGGTAAGGTTCTTCGCGTATCTTCGAATTAAACCACATGCTCCACCGCTTGTGCGGGTCCCCGTCTATTCCTTTGAGTTTTAATCTTGCGACCGTACTCCCCAGGCGGTACACTTAATGCGTTAGCTGCATTACTGAGATGACTAGCATCCCAACAACTAGTGTACATCGTTTAGGGCGTGGACTACCAGGGTATCTAATCCTGTTTGCTCCCCACGCTTTCGCGCCTTAGCGTCAGTTGAGTTCCAGCAGATCGCCTTCGCAATGGGTATTCTTGGTGATATCTACGGATTTTACCCCTACACCACCAATTCCATCTGCCTCTCCCTCACTCTAGACTATCAGTTTCCCAAGCAGTTTAATGGTTAAGCCATTAGATTTCACAAGAGACTTGATAATCCGCCTACGCGCCCTTTACGCCCAGTGATTCCGAGTAACGCTTGCACCCTCCGTATTACCGCGGCTGCTGGCACGGAGTTAGCCGGTGCTTATTCCTTAGGTACCGTCAGAATTCTTCCCTAAGAAAAGGAGTTTACGCTCCGAAAAGTGTCATCCTCCACGCGGCGTTGCTGCGTCAGGGTTTCCCCCATTGCGCAATATTCCCTACTGCTGCCTCCCGTAGGAGTCTGGACCGTGTCTCAGTTCCAGTGTGACTGATCATCCTCTCAGACCAGTTAAGCGTCATAGCCTTGGTAAGCCATTACCTTACCAACTAGCTGATACTATATAGTCTCATCCTACACCGAAAAACTTTCCCTACTCAACTTGTGTTAAGCAGGAGTATAGAGTATTAGCAGTCGTTTCCAACTGTTGTCCTCTTGTGTAGGGCAGATTAACTATACCTTACTCACCCGTGCGCCACTAATCCACTTCTAGCAAGCTAAAAGCTTCATCGTTCGACTTGCATGTATTAGGCACGCCGCCAGCGTTCACTCTGAGCCAGGATCAAACTCTCCATAATAAACCTTCTTTAGCATCAAGGCAAAGCCTTGACTAAGAAGCAAGCTAAAGGCCTACCCCGCCAACCTAATATAGATAAACTACTTAGATTGCATTAAAGAGATAAACCTTATTACTTTTATAGATAGTTTAATCTTTTTCTTCAAAGAAAAAGTTATATAAAGATTAAAAGAAAAGTTTTTAATCTTTTTAATATTAGATTGAATAGATTTTACATAATTGCTTATGCCTAAATCTTTCTGGCTCAATCGATCACTTATTTAGATTTCAAAGATTGACTAATAAGATTTGAATAACAATACTAAGTTAAAAGAACAAAACAAAAAATCATTTTTAAAAGAAAAGTTTTTAAATTAAAAACAAGATTTATAAAAAAGCTTTTAGTTTTAAATTAAAAAATTAAGAAAGTTAAAAACTCAAATAATTTAAAAACTTAAAAAATCTAAAATAAAGTTAATTTATAAAATCTACTCAGTTAGTGAAACTTTATAATTTAAAAGATTTTAAGTCCTTTTTTCAAAAAAGGAAATGAAAGTATAACCAATTAAACTTAAAAGGGGATTAAATAAAGGATTAAATAGTATAAATATTTGTGTAAGTATTTATATAAGTATTTGGTGGGTTAAAAAATGGGGGCTATATTTTAATGATAATAAAAAATGCAAGATATAATATACTATTATTAGGATTAAAAGGCTTGACTTAGGGAAGATAAATTCCCTAAGTTTAGAAATATTTAAAAAATTTTAATATTTTAAAAAATACTCTTGAATTTTTTTAGGATCACTTGTTTTTGTAAGCGCTAACATAAGCAAAACTCTTGCTTTTTGAGGATTCAAATCTTCAGCACTAATAAAACCTAATTTTTCATCTGAATCACTCACAGCAACACGACCTGCTACAACCCTTGAACTTACAACAACATCAAGTCCTTTTTTTATAAGCTCTTTTAAAACATTTTTTTGATCTTCATGTATACTTCCTGCACCACTTCCTGCAACAACTATGCCCTTAGTTCCATGTTCAAATAAAGCTTTTGCAGCGACACCACTACCATCATTTGAATAGCTATAAAGAATATCTACTTTTGGCAAACTTGTGAGTTTGCTTACATCAAAAGGAGCGTTTTTTGCATGAGCTTTAGTAACATTATTATAGAAAAAGACTTTACCATCTACTATATAACCCAAATCCCCAAAATCAGGAGAAGAGAAAGCATCAACATTTAAACTATGGGTTTTTACTACACCTCTAGCACTTAAAATTTTATCATTCATAGCTACCATAACACCCTTGCCCTTAGACTCTTTATCAGCAGCTAATGCTACAGCATTGTAAAGATTTTTTGGCCCATCTGCACTTATAGCAGTTGATGGACGCATAGCGCCAACTAAAACTACAGGCTTATCACTTTTAATGGTTAAATTTAGAAAATAAGCAGTTTCTTCCATGGTATCAGTACCATGAGTTATAACCACACCATCCACCCCTTCAGCAAAAAGCTTATTGATTTCTTTAGCAAGCTTTAGCCAAATTTCATCACGCATATTTGAACTATCAATATTTGCTATTTGTTCCCCGCTAATATTAGCTAAATCTTGAATTTGTGGAACCGCTTTGATTAAAACATCTACACCAACAACCCCAGCTGTATAACCTGTTGTGGCAACAGCACTATCAATAGAACCTGCTATCGTTCCACCTGTTGCTAAAATAGCAATCTTTGGTTTAGCTTCTGCCATACATGCTCCTATAGATAAAAATACTAATACACATAATAGTAACTTTTTCACAATTCTCCCCTTATTTTGTTAAAATTCGTTTCATTAATGAAACTTATATAATATTAATAAATAATAAATAAAAATTTTATAAAATTTATAAAATTTCTTTAATAACAAATTGTGGAGTTACTAATCCTCTAAATTCATTCTTAGAAATACTTCCAAGCAAAGAAATATTTTGATTCAATTCTGGCTCTTTATCAAAATTAAAAAATAAAGCTTCTATGGTTTTATTTTCCTTGGTTAAAATAAGCTTTAAGTGTTTTTCATCTTTACCTAGAAGTTTTTTATTTTTTACACAAAGATTTTCTAAAACAAAAAAAGGTCGTGGATTTTTATGTCCAAAAGGTTCAAAAGATTCTAAAATTTCAAGCATTTCAAAATCAATTTCGCTAGGTTCTAAGATTCCTAAAATTTCATCTGTATCCAAAAATTCACTTTCAGAAATTTGCGAACATTCTTTTTTGATTTTATTTTTAAATTGTTCAAAATTTTCAGAGTTTAAACTGATTCCAGCGGCACCTTTATGACCACCATAATTGCTTAATATAGAATTTGTCTTAGAAATTAAAGCTAAAATATCAATCTTGCCAACACTTCTTGCACTACCTTTTAAGTGTTCTTTATTTTGAGAAAATACAAAAGCAGGTTTATTAAAATGTTTAGCTAAACGACTTGCCACAATCCCTAAAACCCCTTCATGCCAATTTAAACCCGATACCACAATACAAGAATCGTTTTCATCGATTTGATTTAAACTATCTTCAAAAAGCTGTTTTTCTTCATCTTTACGACTTTCATTAAAACTAACAATTTGCTCTAGATATTCTAAAGCTTTATTAAAATCTTTAGTGTGTAAAAATTCATAAGAAATACTTGCATCATCCATTCTTCCAGCACTATTTATAAGCGGAGCAATTAAAAACCCTATATTATCAAGAGCAAATTTATCCTTTTGATAATAATGCTTAATAGCCCTAAAAGCAGCCCTTTTAGATTTGTTAATATGATCTATACCACGCCTTACTAAAGCACGATTTAAATCTCTAAGTTCCATCATATCTGCAATAATTGCAATCGCCAAAAGTTCTAAAAATTTACACATGTCATATTTAAGCTTGCACACCTCTTTTAAAGCCGCTATCAAATACCATGCAACTTGAGCTCCACAAATTTCAATTTCTGGAAAATCACAATCTTTTTGCTTTGGATTGATAATGGCAAAAGCATCAGGTAAAACATCTTGAGGCATATGATGATCAGTGATAATCAAATCTATATTTTTTTCTTTACAGAGTTTGGCTGCTTCAAGAGCAGCTATTCCATTATCTACTGTTATTATTAAATTTACATCAAGTTCGTTGATAATCTCAGCATTTAATCCATATCCATCTTTAAAACGATTTGGAATTCTTACTATATAATCAAAACCTATATCATCGAAAAATTCTGCCATAATAACACAAGAAATGATTCCATCAACATCATAATCCCCTACTATGGCGACTTTCTCATTTTTTTCTACAGCTTCTTTGATGCGATTAGCTGCTTTATATGCATCCTTTAAACAGCATGGCAAAGGCAGATCACAAAGTTTGGTATGCAAATCTTTTTCAAAGCGTGAAGCCAAAATTTTTTTAATTTCATTTTTATTAATTATCTTCATAGTTTATAGCTGCCTTGATAAAACCGCAAATCACAGGGTTAACATGCTCAAGTCTTGAAGTAAATTCTGGATGAAACTGCACAGCCAAGAAAAAAGGATGACAGTTAAGCTCAACTGCTTCGATCAATCCTTTGCTTTCACCACTTACAATCAAACCGTGTTTTTCAAAATCTGCTCTATATTTTGGATTTGCTTCATAGCGATGACGATGGCGTTCTTTTACACTTTTTGCTTCATTATAAACCTTAGCCAAAAGGGATTTTTCCTTAATATCGCATTTATAAGCTCCTAAACGCATAGTTCCGCCTAAAGGAGTTTTTGCAGTACGAATTTGTTTTTCTCCATTTGTATCCATAAATTCATCAATCAAATAAACCACAGGATTTTGGCATTTCTCATCAAATTCACTTGAATTTGCATCTTTAAGTTTTAATACATTTCTAGCAAATTCCACCAAAGCAAGCTGCATACCCAAACAAATTCCTAAAAAAGGAATTTTATTTTCTCTTGCGTATTGAATGGCTTTTATCTTACCTTCTACACCACGATATCCAAATCCCCCTGCAACTAAAATTCCACTCACATCTTTAAATACTTCAGCACTTTCCATATTTTCAAGTTTTTCACTATCTACCCATTTTAACTCCACTTTAGTATCTAGAGCTGCACCTGCGTGTATAATAGCTTCAGTAAGGCTTTTATAGCTTTCTTTTAAATCCACATATTTGCCTACAAAAGCGATTTTAACTTCATTGCTTGGAGCTATAACTCTTTTTACCAAAGAGTCCCAATTTTCCATATTAGGTTTTAAATTTTTCAAATCCAAAATTTCAGCAATAGGGCTTAAAATATCTTGCTTTAAAAAATTAAGTGGAATTTGATAAATACTAGCCGCATCAACACTTTCTATCACGCAATTTTTTTCTACCCCACAAGAAATAGCAATTTTATCTTTTAAATCCCTATCAAGAGCTTTTTCACTACGACAAATAATCATATCAGGACTAATGCCTATGCGTCTTAACTCGCCTACACTATGTTGAGTTGGCTTTGTTTTTAATTCTCCTGTAGCCTTGATAAACGGTACTAGAGTAAGATGAATATTCATAGCATTATTTTTACCCACTTCCAAACGCAAAGCACGAATAGCTTCTAAAAAAGGCAAGCCTTCTATATCCCCAACAGTTCCGCCTATTTCAACGATGAGTATATCTTTGCCTTCTCCTGCTTTTTTAATGCGATCTTTGATTTCTCCTACTATATGAGGGATAACTTGAATGGTTTTGCCAAGATATTCTCCACGCCTTTCTTTTTCAATCACACTTTGATAAACGCGTCCTGTAGTAAAGTTATTATCTTGAGATAAACTCTCATCCAAAAAACGCTCATAATGTCCCAAATCAAGATCCGTTTCTGCTCCATCATCAGTTACAAAAACTTCCCCATGCTCAAAAGGACTCATGGTGCCTGGATCGACATTGATATAAGGATCAGCTTTTAAAATACTCACTTTAAGCCCTGAATTTTTTAAAAGTGTTGCGATAGAAGCAGCAGCTATCCCTTTACCCAAAGAACTTAAAACTCCGCCTGTTACAAAAATATATTTTGTTTGTTTCATTGATAATAAGCCTTATTTTTTTATCTAATTATAGCTTGATAAAACTTTTTATTTCATTAGAATTTTAAGTAAAAAATGCAAGAATTATAAAAAATATTTTTATCAAAAAAGGAATAAGCATGCAAATCACTTTACTTTTTCACACTCCATTATCTATTTGTTCTCATGCAACAAGAACTTGTTGGCAAAGCTTTGAAAAAGGCGATTGCGGTGGCGAAAAAGATAAAGAACTTATCGATCGCGTGGGTAATAAATTCAAACACGCTTCAACCTTAGAACATCTAAACTATACTTTTTATATACAAGGAATTTCAAGAGCTTGTTTGCAAGAAGTTGCAAGACACCGTCACACTAGTCCTAGTGTAAAAAGCACGCGTTATACCTTAAAAGAACTTCGCAATGAAGCTGAATTTAAAACAGGAGATTTTGAAAATGCAAGCCGTTATCTTGTGCTTTGTGGCAATGAAGAGGTTGATAACGCAAGTATTAAAGCCTTAGAAAATTTACGCACTATTTTACAAAAAAGCATTAGTCTAGATATAGCCAAATACTGCTTACCAGAAAGTTATAAAACCGAACTTACACTAACGATTAATGCAAGAAGTTTGCAAAATTTCATATCTTTGCGTAGTTCAAAATCAGCTCTTTGGGAGATTAGAAATTTAGCAAATGCTTTATTTGAAGCCTTACCACAAGAACACAAATTTATATTTGAACATTGCCTACATAAAGATATAGAATAAATCATACTAATTTTATCTTATTTAAAATATTTTTATGCTACCATTTATAAAATCAAGCTTTATGCAAGTATATTTTCATATACCTTGTGCTTGATTATAGTTTCTTATAAGGACTTTTTATGGATAAACAATTTTTTCAAGATTTTTTAATGCTTTCACAAGCTCATACTATAGCTACTCTTGCTATGCTTTGTGTTGCTTTTTACGCATTAAAAAAAATGCGGGATATAAAAATCAATTTTTCTCTTCGCATGCTATTTGCGCTTTTAATGGGTTTGGGGTTTGGTTTTGCTTTGCAATATTTGGCAAATTTTCCAGATGCTAAAGAAGCAAGTAATATCCTTTGGTATAGTGAAACAAAACATTGGTTTGCATTTGTAAGTTCTGTTTTTGTAGCTTTTATAAAAATGTTGGTTGTTCCCCTTGTAAGCATTTGCATTATAAAAGTAATTATAGAAATTGATAAAAATATCAAAATATCCTCCTTGCTTGGAATAAGTCTTTTTTGGATACTCTTTAGCACAGCCATAGCTGCAACCTTGGGTATATTTTTAGGTTATAGTTTTGATTTAGGAAGTAATTTTGCTATACATGAAGGAGATAAACAAATTCGCGAAATTCAAACTTTTTCAAATATTATACTAGGGCTAATACCTAGCAACATCATTACAGCTATTAATAAAGAAAATATTATAGCTATTGTCATTTTTTCTTTTTTTGTAGGAATTAGTGCTAAAAAAATTTCTAAAAAAGAAGAGTATGAACAAGCCTTTAAAAGTTTTCATAATTTTATCCTAATCTTTTATAATATTATGATGAACATGACTGCTACAGTTATTAGATTTATGCCTTATGCTGTAGTTTGTATGATGGCTAATGTGCTTTTAAGCAATGGTTTTGAAGCTATCAAAACAGCTGGGCTTTTTATAATGCTTATTTATATGGCTATGTTTATAATGTTTGGGGTGCATTTTTTACTTCTTGCTTCACAAGGGCTAAACCCTATAAAATATGCAAAAAAAGCATTTCCTGTATGGTTATTTGCATTTAGCTCAAGATCTTCTTTGGGCACTTTGCCTATGACCACTTCAACTTTGCAAAATAAATTTGGAGTTAATTCAGCTATAGCTAATTTTGTAGCATCTATAGGTACAACAACAGGACTTAATGGTTGTGCAGGATATTTTCCAGCTTTAGCGGCAGTTTTTGTAGCTTTTGCTACACATACACATATTGATTTTACATTTGCTTTAATGATAGTTTTGGTAGCTGTTATTGGATCCTTGGGTATAGCTGGGGTACCTGGAAGTGCAACTATGGCAGCTTCTATTATGCTAGCAGGGATTGGATTTGGTAATAATTTTGTCATGCTAAGTTTGATTTTAGCCATAGATCCTATTATAGATATGGCAAGAACAGCAAGCAATGTCTCAGGAGCTATGACTTCGGCACTTTGTACTGCAAAAAATCTAAAAGCTCTAGATAAAGAAATTTACAATTCTTAATCTTTTAAAACCCAATGCTTTTCATTGGGTTTTAGTATTTATTGGCAACCTTCACATTCTATGCTACGATCTGCAACATTAACTTTTTCACTATCAGGGCTTTCGCTTCTTAAATAATAAGTAGATTTTACTCCAAGCTCCCAAGCGAGTTGATAAATTTCATTTAAATATCCCCCACTTGCTTTATCAAGTGATAAAAAGATATTTAAACTCTGCCCTTGATCGATCCATTTACCACGCACAGCAGCAGCCTTTACAAGAATTTTTTGATCAAGTTCGTAGGCTGGAGTATAGTATTGCCAAGTATCAAGGCTTAAATTTGGCACAACAACAGGTATCATACCACTTAAATTTTGTTCAAACCACTTTCTTTTGTAAACAGGTTCTATAGTCTGCGTAGTACCCACCAAGATAGAAATAGAAGAAGTAGGCGCAATGGCCATCAAATAACCATTTCTCATACCATCTTTTTTAACTTTTTCTCTAAGTTTAACCCAGTCGCATTCACTTTGATCAAATAAGCCTTCTCTTAAAGTTAAAGCTTTAGCCTTAGGACTTGCTACATCAATAGGAAAAATCCCCTTGCTCCAATTTGATCCTTCAAAATCTTCATAAGAACCTTTTTCAAGAGCTAAATTTGAACTCGCATTAATAGCTTCAAAGCTAATTTGCTCCATAATCTCATCGATTTTATTTAAATGCTCATCGCTTCCCCAATGAATCTTAGCCTCAGCAAGCATTTGTGCTTCACCCATCACTCCAAGTCCTATGGCGCGAGATTTTAAATTTGTATCTTTTACTTTTCTATGAGGATAAAAATTTAAATCAATTACATTATCAAGCATACGAATAGCCGTTGGCACAACACGCTCTATATCTTCTTTAGTATATACTTTGCTAAGATTTATACTTGCTAAATTACAAACGGCTGTTTTTCCATCATTTTTATATTTTTCCACTATATAAACTTTATTACCATCAATGCTATCTAAAGTTGATATTTTTTTGGCTAGTTTTTCATATCCCCCATCGATCACAACCTTTTGCTCTTCATCAAAATGAAGCTCATCTCCATTTTCAAAAACTACTTTAATTTGATAATAATTTGGCTCGGTATTTTGAAAAATTTCAGTACATAAATTTGAACTTCTAATAATTCCTACATGAGCATTTGGATTTGCTCTATTAGCACTATCCTTAAAACATAAAAATGGCAAGCCTGTTTCAAAATAATTTAGCAAAATTTTCTTCCAAAGCTCTTTAGCTTCTACGATTTCTTTGGTAATGCTTTCATCTTTTTCATATTCTTCATAGCGTTTTTCAAAAGCCTCGCCATATAAATCACACAAATCCGCTGTATCTGCAGGATCAAAAAGAGTCCATTTATCATTAGCTCTTACTCTCTTCATAAAAAGATCATTGATCCATAAAGCAGGGAAAAGTTCATGAGCACGGCGTCTTTCTTCACCTGAATTTTTACGCAAATCAATAAAATCACTTATATCCATGTGCCAAGGCTCTATATAAACCGCTATAGCCCCTTTTCTAGTACCTAGTTGATCTACTGCCACGGCAATATCGTTGGTAATTTTCAAGAAAGGTATAATCCCTCCTGCGGCATTTTTATGCCCATCTATGCTTCCACCCATAGCACGCACTTTAGACCAATCCCAACCTATACCACCACCAAATTTAGAAAGTAAAGCCATTTCTTGATAAGAATCAAAAATACCTTCAATATTATCAGGGGTTGATCCTATATAACAAGAACTAAGCTGATGGCGCGTTGTTCTTGCATTAGATAAAGTCGGAGTTGCAAGCATGAGTTCAAATTTAGAAATTAAATCATAAAATTTCTTCGCCCATTCTTGAGGATTAAATTCATTCTGCGCTAAAAACATCGCAATGGCCATAAACATTTGTTGAGGAAGTTCTATAGGCATACCTTTACTATCTTTAATCAAATATCTATCATATAAAGTTTTAATACCAAGATAAGTAAATTGCATATCGCGTTCAGGCTTAATATAAGCATTTAAATCATCTAAATCGTATTTTTCTTTAAGACCAAGTAAAATTCTTCCTTCTTTTTCGCCCTTTTCAAAATATTCACGCAAATGATTATAGCGATTCATACCATTAACTTTCTTATACAAATCAAATAAAAAAAGTCTAGCTGCAACAAAGGTCCAATTTGGACAATCAATATCTATCTTATCTACCGCGGTTTTAATTAAAGTTTTTTGAATTTCTTCAGTTGAAATTCCATCGCGAAATTGAATCTTTGCATCGAGTTCAAGTTCGCTTAAATTCACACCTTCTAAATCTTTTACAGCATCAGAGGTGCATTTTTTAATCTTAGAAATATCCAATTCTTCTGTGCGACCATTTCTTTTAATAACTTTCATTGCCTTCCTTGCTTTTTATTTAAATGTTCTTTTAAAAATTGCATCAACATTTTTTGTATAGTAGTTATAATCGAAACATTTTCTTACATCCTCTTCGCTCAAACTTTTTCTTAAATCCTCATCCTCTAAAAGTGCCAACAAAAACAAACTTTCATTTTTTTCATTGATAGCAGCCTTGCCATTTTGCAAATCCGCCCAAACTTTCATAGCATTTCTTTGAACTATTTTATAAGCTTCTTCACGACTAATGCCTTTAAATGGAAGCTCTAAAAGCACCCTCCCTGAAAATACAAGCCCGCCTGTAAGATTTAAATTTTTCATCATATTTTCAGGATAAACCAAAAGCTTATCAACCATATTTGTAAGACGCATAAGCATAAAATCAGCCGTGATAAAAGCATCAGGCAAAATAAATCTTTCGACACTAGAATGAGATATATCTCTTTCATGCCAAAGTGCAACATTTTCTAAAGCTGGAGTTACAAAAGATCTAAGCACACGACAAAGCCCTGTGATATTTTCACTTAAAACGGGATTTCTTTTATGTGGCATAGCTGAACTTCCCTTTTGTCCTACACTAAAATACTCTTCAGCCTCATAAACTTCAGTTCTTTGAAAATGTCTTATGGCTACAGCGATTTGCTCACAACTTGAAGCTAAAATCGCAATAGCAGAAATAACTTGAGCGTAACGATCTCTTTGAATCACCTGATTTGAAACAGGAGCGGCTTTAAGACCTAAATTTTTACAAACTTCTTCTTCAAATTCCAAAGGTGCATGAGCAAAATTTCCCATTGCACCGCTGATTTTTCCATAGCTTATCACTTCTTTTGCATGTTCTAAAAGCTCTTTTGCATGCAAAATTTCATCATACCAAATAGCTAACACCAAACCAAAAGTGATAGGCTCTCCATGAATTCCATGACTTCTTCCTACCATTAAGGTGTTTTTATGCTCCAAAGCACGCTTTTTGATCACTTCTAAAAGCAAAGAAACATCTTCTAAAATAAGCTCCAAACTCTCTTTTATCTGTAAAGCAACAGCTGTATCTATACAATCAGAACTTGTCATTGCATAATGCACAAAACGACTCTCTTCTCCCAAACTTTCACTTACACTTGTAAGAAAAGCGATAACATCGTGTTTTGTGGTTTTTTCTATTTCGTCTATTCTTGCAATATCAAATTTTGCATTTTTAAGAATTTTTTCGCAGTCTGTGTCATTAATGAGACCGAGTTTATTCCAAGCTTTTACAGCAGCTAATTCTACTTTTAACCACGCATCATATTTTGCTTGCATGTCCCATTTTTTAGCCATGATTTCTCTGCTATATCTTTCAACCATCTTTGAAACCTTTTTAGCTATAATTTTATATTTTAAAAAACGGAAATTATATCAAATTATCCTAAGAAAGTTATTAAATGGCCTACATAAAAATAAAACTCTCAAACAATGGAAAAAAGGCGTTTCAAGTCCTTATGGAAAATTTAAAAATTAGCATAAATGAAGCACAAAAACTCATAGACAAAAAAAGACTTTTTTGTGATGGAATTTTAGTAGAAGAAAAGAATAAAATTTTAAATGGTTTAGTAGAGCTTATAGTCTATGAAAACAACCCCAAAGGAGTAGAAATTGTCTTTGAAAATGAAGACTTTGCCATACTTGAAAAAGAAAGTGGGATCTTAAGCCATCCAAATGGTAGACATTGCAAATACAGTCTTAGTGATGAAATTTGGCATCTTTGGGGAAAAGAAGCTTGCGTAGCGCACAGGCTTGATAAAGAAACAAGCGGACTTATACTTGTAGCTAAAAATAAAAAAGCACAAATTGATCTTAAAAGCTTGTTTGAAAAAAAACTAGTTCAAAAAGAATACCTTGCTCTAGCTCATGGAAAAATAGAAGAAAATTTTATAGTTGATAAAGCTATAAATTTAACTAAAAACTACGATGATATAAAAACAAGAATGCAAATTTGCAAAGAAGGAAAACAGGCTATCACTGAATTTGAAATTTTAGAATACTTTCCTAAAATCAACGCCACTCTTTTACTTTGCAAACCCTTAACAGGCAGGCAACACCAAATAAGAGTGCATTTGCACTATAAAAACCATACCATTTTAGGAGATCCGCTTTATGGGCTTAGCAAAGAACAAATCGAAAGCATTTTAGATGAAAAATTAATTCCTAAAGAACGCTTAAAACTTACAGGTGCCTTGCGTTTGTGTTTGCATTCTTATCGTTTGAAATTTCAATATAAAAATCAAAATTTTGATATCAACTCAAAAATAAACATAAAAGAAATTTTCAACAATTCCATAAAATAAAATGATGTTTCACTACGCTACAATCAATCACTTTTTTACCAAATTTTAAAACAAAAAAATAATTCTTGCTAAAACTTTAAGTATAATTAAATAAAAAAGCGAGATTTTTTAATGAAATTTGTTAATTTTATACAGGATCAAAAACCCAATCTAGGAGTACTAAATTCTAGTGGAAAAATTGTAAGTTTTGCTGATCTTGGCATTGAAACTAACGATATGAATGAATTTATTATCTATTTTGATAAATTTAAACACAAGCTTACAGACTTGGATTCTAAAATAGCCTATGAAATTCCAAAAGAAGATTATCTAGCTCCTATTATAGAACCTCGTCAAGATATTATATGTCTTGGGATTAATTTTTTAGATCATGCCAAAGAATCTGCCAAATTTAAGGGTGAAAAATTTGAAGAAAGAGAATATCCTGTATATTTTGGAAAACGCTGCAATCAAGCTACGCCACCTTTTGGTGATATACCTTTACATGCAGATGTAACTTCTCAGCTTGATTATGAATGTGAGCTTGCATTTATTTTAAGTAAAGATGCTTATAAAATCAAAGCTAAAGATGCAAAAAATTATATCTTTGGCTATACTATTATCAATGAAATTTCAGCTCGCGAACTTCAAAAACGCCACAAACAATTCTACCGAGCAAAAAGTCTTGAAGGTAGCACTATAATGGGACCTTATATCACAAGCGTAGATGAAATTTCTTATCCTCCTAAACTCCAACTTCAAAGCTATGTCAATGATGAACTACGCCAAAACTCTAACACCCAATTGTTTATTTTTGATATTGCTTATGTCTTAGAAGAACTTAGCGCGGGCATGCTTTTAAAAGCTGGAAGTATTATATCTATGGGAACTCCTAGTGGAGTGGGCATGGGGTTAAATCCACCTACTTTTTTAAAATCAGGAGATAAAGTACGTTGTGTCATAGAAAATTTAGGAGAACTTTGCAATAAAATAAAAAAACTTTAAATAAAAAATATCAATATATTAAACAATTTACCAAAATTAAAGTATAATGACATTCTGAGAAATTTAAACTTAAGGTAGAAATTTATTATGAAAAAAATAATAATAATTTTATGTTTATCTTATGCAAATATAGTCTTTGCAGTAGATATGATAACCCCTATTCCAAATTCCATCCCTTATGATAAAGAAAAAGCTAAGCTTGGAAAAAGTCTTTATATGGATAAAAGCTTATCCAAAGATGGAAAAGTTTCATGTAATACCTGCCATAGGCTTGATCAACACGGCGTTGATGGACTTGAATTTTCAATAGGAGTTGATAATCAACTTGATAAACCTTTTAACACTCCTACAACCTTTAATTCTGTGTTTAATTTTGTGCAATTTTGGAATGGCAGAGCCAAAGATTTAGCAGAACAAGCAAAAGTGCCTTTTTTTAATCCAAAAGAAATGGGACTAAGTCCTGAACTTCTTTTACAAAAAGTTAATTCTAATGAAGATTATGTAAAAACTTTTAAAAAACTTTATGGAGAAGTTACGGTAGAAAACATAGCTCTTGCAGTTGCAGAATTTGAAAAAACCTTAATCACTCCAAATTCTCCTTTTGATCGCTATCTTAGCGGAGATCAAAATGCTATTTCAGCTCAAGCTAAAAAAGGTTATGAAGATTTTAAAGCTAATGGCTGCATTTCTTGTCATCAAGGTCAAAATATAGGTGGAAATATGTTTCAAAAAATCGGTATTTTTGAAGAATACCCAAATCAAGAAGATTTAGGACGCTATGAAATCACAAAAAGAGAAGCTGATAAAATGATATTTAAGGTTCCTAGTTTAAGAAATATAGCCAAAACCGCGCCTTATTTTCATGATGGTTCTATACCTACTTTAGATGCTTGTGTTCAGTTTATGGCTTACTATCAACTAGGAAAATTTTTAGATCAAAAAACAGTTGATAATATAGTTGCATTCCTAGAAAGCTTGACAGGAGAATATCATGACAAATAAAAAAAGTTCATTTTTGATAAAATTTATTATTTTATCTACGCTAGTTTTAGCTTTTATTCTTGTTTTGCTAGGTATTATTTTTAACAACTACTCCTCATCTAAAGATAATAAAGACTTAATAAACATAGTTCAACAGCTACAAATTTCAGATGAAAAAATCAATTCCGTTTTTCAAAATAGTTTTAATTTTATTAACTATGATCCAAGTGTTCAAGCAATAAAAAAAATGCAAGAAAACTTTAAAAAACTTAAAACTTTTGGGATTGATATAAGCAAAGCGGAAGAAATTTTTAATGCCAAACTAATCCAGCTTAATTATTTCAAATCCGCAAATTCCATAGCGGTAAATTCAAAACTTTATTTGTTTGAATTAGCTAAAAATTATTTTGAAGAATTAGAACAAAACCATGAAACAAATAAAAACAACTATAGAACAATGAGTTCTATGTTAAGCGTTCTTTCAACTGAAAGTATTTTGCAAAAAACAACACTCAATCAACTCAACAGCCTTATGAAAGAAATCAAAAACGATACAAAAAGTGAAAATTTACAACTTTTTCTAAAACACTATAAAATGATTGTAAAACAGATTTCTATTATGCAAGATAATTCTTCTATTTATGAGAATAATTCTCTTATGAAAGAGTTAAAACAACTTAACGCTTTCACTCAAAATGCTGTAGAACAATCTAATTTATTTAAATTTTATATCGCTTTAACAGTATTTGGAATCACTCTTGTATTATTTGTATTTTTTATTTTATTAACACTAAAAAAAGTCATCATGCCAATTCATACTTTAGAAAAACTAAGCGCTAATTTAGCTAGTAAAGAAGCCAATCTACACTCTCGTTTAAATATAGATCCAAAAAGCGAACTTGGACAAAGTGCTCAATATATTAATTCATTTATATCCACCGTTCAAAACTCAATCATAGAAGCCATAGAAAATGCTAAATCAAGTCATCAAAATTCACAAAAGCTCAAAAACAACTCTATGATGCTTGAAAACAGTTCTAATTCACAACATGAACAAATTCAAGGCGTTAAAGAAATCACCTATGTCCTAGATGATCATATCAATCTTGCGGGAAATTTAGCACAAGAAAGCATAGAAAATATGCAAGATATGCACATACTGATGGATAAGGTAGAACTTACTCTATCTGAACTTGTAAATTTAATAAATGAAAATAATGAAAAAGAGCAAAATATAGTAGCCAATATGGATAATCTAACTCAAAGTGCAGATAATATCATAGAAATTACAAGTTCTATTAGAGATATAGCCGATCAAACCAATTTACTTGCCTTGAATGCAGCTATTGAAGCTGCAAGAGCGGGCGAACATGGACGGGGTTTTGCAGTTGTTGCTGATGAAGTAGGTCAACTTGCCGATAAAACAAGTAAATCTCTTTTAAATATAAATGCTACTGTTAATGCTATAGTCCAACAAATCAATGACAACAAAGCCTTGATGGATCTTATCCATGATTCTATGAAAGAAACCTCTTTAAAAACCAATGATTTACAACAAGAACTTGTAAATTCTATGCATAAACTAGAAAGCTCTATAGAATCAACCCAAACCATGAAAGATAAAAGCATGGAAGTAAAAGATAAAATGCTTATCCTAGGAACAAGCATAGACAAGGTTAATGAACTTGCAAATTCTGTTAAAGATTTATCATCCGAAATCAATAATATCTCTCAAAATGTTCTAAATGGTGCGTCTAAACTCTCTGAAAAATTAAGTAGCTTTCAGTAACTTTTTTCGTGTTAATTTAAATTAACACGAAATTTTAATAAAAAATTTATCTTTAATTTATGTTTTTAAAGTAAAATTAACGGTTTTTATTTCATAAGGAGATACTATGGAGTTTCTTGAACTTTTATTAGTTTTAATCGCCTTGATACTGATTATCAAAAAACCAGAAAAAGAAAATTTGGCTTTTGGTTTAGTAATGGTAGCTTGGCTTTTAATGGTTTTTTTCTATGTTGGCCACAAAACAGGCGCACTATTAACAATAATGAATCTGTAAGGGAGGGCTAAATGAACGAAATCAATAAAACAAAAAATTTCTACACACTAATGTGTTTAGCAGGCTTTTTGATCATACTCTTACCTGTAGGTATTGCAAATTTTGTATTTGGTTATATGTTGGGTGATAGTCCCTGCACACTTTGCTGGGGACAAAGAGAAGCAATGATCTTTATCGGTGTGATGGCGCTTTTCATTGTTCGTTATGGTATGAAAGGTAAATACCTTGCTGCTCTTTTAATCATGACAGCAGTAGGCCTTTATCAATCTTTTGCTCACTATGGCAATCACGCTCATAGAGATTTAGATCAAGGTTTTGGTTTAGCAGTTTTTGGTATCCATACTTATTTTTGGGCTGAAGTGGTATTTTGGGCTGTTGTATTGCTTTTAGGTGTGATTTTTGCTTTTGCTCCTAAATTTAATGCTTTTGAAGCAGAATTAAATGGAGAAAAATTTAGAAAATATACGAAATTTTCTCTCGCAGCTGTAGTTATCAGTGCGATTGTAGTAGCTTCAAATGTTTTCCAAGCTTTTGTAAGCACAGGAATTCCTCCTTATGTGGGACAAGGCGATCCTGTAAGATTTAGCTTAAATCCAAAATACATCATTTGGAGTAAAGAAGGTTGGAATGGTTTATGGCAAAATATTTCTTTCTTAGGAAAGCGCGATGTTAAAGCTCCTGATTATGCTTTTGCACCTGCAAGTGAAAAACTTGGCATAAAATTTGATAATGATATCAACAATGCTCCATTTGCAAAAATCAATGATGAGCTTAAAATCACAAATGAACAAACTATAAATTTTGACAAAGCCATCAATACTCTTGATTATATCAACAATGAATTTGTAGCAAGCTCTAAATGGGATGTGGCTTTCTTAGATAATAATTTTAGCGTTAAAGAAGGTTTTGAGCTTGATCCTTATTTTTCAGCTACTATCGATCCAATTATTGGCATCATACCTTATATGAACGATAAATTCATTCTTATGGGCTCAAACAAATCTTTCTTAAGATTTGCAAAAAATCCTAATGCAAGTGAAGAAGATATCGCTAAACAATACGCTGATTTTGTAAAAGGTAATGATAAATTTAAAGGCCAAGGCGAAGGTTTAGGTCGTGGAAGACTTGATACTGTAAGAGCAAAATTTAACCATGTAGCAAGCATGACTACAGATGGAAATTATCTTTATCTTGCAACTGTTCCAAACAACAAAGACGCTAAAACTTTTGTAATCTCTAAAGTTTCTTTAAAAGATCGTGTTCTTTCAGGAGAATTTACTCCAAAAGCGAATCTTAAAGAAGGTAAAACTTTAGGCGATCTTTATGTAACTTCTATGACTTTTAAAGATGGAGAAATTTATGCACTTAGTAAAAATCACAATGTGATTGCCGTAATTGATCCAGTTAAGGAAGAAGTAGTAAAAACTATCGCTTTCCCAAGCTCTATCACTAATGCTAGAAGCATTTTCTTTAAAGATGGAAAAATCAACATTCTTTCTTATCAAGATGGAGCAAACAAGCTTTATACTCTAAACTAAGCTTTAAGTCCTAGTGAAAACTAGGACTTATATTTGATCTTATCTTTAAATCCTGCTTTTTCAAAACCTCTTAAACGAAGTAAACAACTATCGCACTCCCCACAAGCTTCATCTTCACTCTCATAACAAGACCAAGTAAGCTCTAAAGGCACATTTTCTTTTAAAGCTAGTTCTACAATTTTAGCTTTGTTCAGTCTAACAAGCGGAGTTTTTATATAAACTTTGAAATTCTTACTCGTACCTTCATTGATAAATTCTTGTGCCTTTTGTATAAACTCATCAGTACAGTCAGGATAACCACTGCCATCTTCTTCTACTACCCCTATAAAAATACTCTCACAATTTTCCTTTTCAGCCAAAGATCCTGCTATACTTAAGAAAATTCCATTGCGAAAAGGCACATAAGTGATAGGTGGAGTATCACTTATACAAAGCTCATTTTTAGGAATGTCTATACTTTTATCGGTTAAGGCATTACCCCCTATATCTTTGATAAAACTCACATCTAAAATATAAGATTTTTCTACTTTTAAAGCCTTGCAAATTTGCTTAAAACATTCTCTTTCTTTCTCTTGAGTGCGTTGTTCATAATCAAAATGCAAAGCGATGATTTCATAACCTTCTTTTTTGGCTAGATAAGCACACAAAGTACTATCCATACCGCCACTTATGATACAAAGTGCTTTTTTGCTCATTTTTATCCTTAAATTTGCTATAATTTCGCAATTTTAACGAAAATTTTTAAATTTAAATTGCAAAAAAGGTAAAAGCATGATAAACATAAAACTCATAGAACACATTTTTAAAGCCGCTTCTATCAGTCGTTGGAATGATTATCCAAGAATGGCAAATTTAGTGGAACTTGACAAACAAGCTCATAAATTCATCATCGCATATTTTATCGCTAAAATGGAAAAAGATGTGGATATGAGAGTGATTATAGAAGGGGGAATTTTTGAGTTTTTAAGTCGTGTGGTAGTAACTGATATACGCCCTGATGTGTATCATGAAATCGTGCGTCAAAAAAAAGCTGAAGTTAATGCTTGGGTTTTAAGCAAAATCGAACCTATGATAGAAGATATAGAAGAAGGAGAGTTTTTAAAGCGTTTTGAAGCGTATTTAAACGGCAATGCTTATGCTAAAGAAAGACTTATCTTAAAAGCAGCTTCGTATTTTGCTACAAGATGGGAATTTAACATAGTTTATCAAACCTCAGCTTTTTTAAATGATATTGATGAGATTAAAAACAAAGTTGAAGAAGAATTAGAAGATTACTATGAACTTATAGGAGCTAGAAAAATCGCTTTAAATCAAAAAATTGCAAAAATTATTGATCTTAGCGGAAGACTTCGCTTTCAAAAGCGTTGGGCTCAAACTCCACGCATACCAGAAACTGCGGTTTTAGGACATATGCTTGTGGTGGCGATTTTAGGATATTTTTACTCACTAAAAATCAAGGCTTGCGATAAAAGACTTGAGAATAATTTTTATTGTGCTTTGTTTCATGATTTACCAGAGTCTTTAACACGTGATATTATCAGCCCTGTAAAATACGGTATTGATGGGCTTCATGATATCATAAATGATTATGAAATGAAACTTATTAATGAAAGAATTTTACCCTTTGTGCCTGAGGGTTTAAGGGCTGAGTTTTCTTATATTTTAGGTATTAGAGAAGGTAGAAACGATGAGTCGAATTTTGTAAAAAATGAGTTTGAAAATCGCACTTATAAAAATGCTAAAATAGAACTTTGTAGCGGAAGTTTAAGCTCTTTTAATGAAAATGAATTTGGCGCTATAGATGGTAAGGCGCTTAAATACTGTGATAAAATCGCTGCTTTTATAGAAGCAGGACTTAGTATAAGCTATGGTGTAAAGTCTAAAGAACTTGAAAGTGGTTTTTTAGGAATGCATGAGTTTTTTAAAGAAAATCCTACTATAGATGGGGTGAATTTTTTTGAAATTTGTGAAAGTTTAAGAGAGTATTTTAAAATTTAAATAAGATTTTTATACTCCTATTTTCAATATATTTTAAATAAAAATATTATAAATTCAAATTTTATTTTGTATAAAATATAAAGGAGTTATTATGAAAAAATACTTTCAAAAGCGCTATACTTTAGCCTTTTTCATAGGTATATTAGCGGGTATTTTCGGAGCTATTGTTAAATGGGGGTGGGAAGTACCTTTTCCTCCAAGAAATCCCAATGTTTTTTGGCCAGCAGATGCTTTAGAACGCGTTACTCCACCTAAAATTTTTCTAGAACAACTAGGCTTACCTACTGATTGGACTTATATGTTTTCAGGTATGCAAATGCCTTTGTCAATTTTTATAGTGCATGTTGGTTTTTCTATTGTTTTTGGAGTGGCTTATTGTATGATAGCGGAAAAATGGCACCGTATTACTATGTGGCAAGGTGCAGTTTTTGGATTTTTTGTTTATCTTTTTGCCCATGTTATTGTAATGCCTTTAATTGCAGAAGTTCCACCACTTTCTGAAATTCCTTTTGATGAACACCTGTCTGAAATTTTTGGACATATTGTTTGGCTGTGGGGCATGGAAATAGTTCGTAGAGATATAAGAAATCGTATAACCAAAGAAATAGAAGAATGAAAGGTTTCCTTTCATTCCATATCCAAAACCGCACCTTTACTAGCATTGCTAACAAGTTTTTGATACATTCTAAGCCATCTTGAAGGCACTTCTTTTTGAGGTAATACAAATTCTTTTTTGCGTTGAGTGATTTCTTCTTCACTTAAATTTGCATGGATGGTATAAGCATCTACATCAATTTCTATTTCATCTCCATCTTTTAAAAGTCCTATAAGACCACCTTCAGCTGCTTCAGGGGAAATATGACCGACGCTTAAACCCCTTGTAGCCCCACTAAAACGACCATCAGTGATTAAAGCTACATCAGCACCCAAACCCATACCCATTAAAAGTGAAGTAGGGCTTAACATTTCTTGCATACCAGGGCCACCTTTTGGACCTTCATAGCGTATCACACAAACATTTCCTTTTTGCACCTTGCCTTTAATGATGCCTTTTATAGCTTCATCTTGAGAGTTAAAACAAACAGCTTTGCCTTTAAATTTTCTTTCTCCAACTATTCCTGCGGTTTTTATAACACAACCTTGCTCAGCTAAATTTCCAAACAAAATAGCAAGCCCACCTACTTTTGAGTAGGCATTATCTACCTTACGAATGATATTTTCATCTTTGATTTTGGCATTTTTTAAGCGTTCTTTGAGACTTTCTCCTGTGATAGTCAGTGCATCAAGTTCTAAAATATGTCCTTGTCTGCTTGAAATTTCAGCCATAACTGCACTCACACCCCCTGCTTTGTGGATATCATCCATATAAACACTATTTAGCGATGGGGCTATTTTTGCTATGTGTGCAACTTTGCTTGAGATGAAATTTAAATCTTTAATATCTAGTGCTACCCCTGCTTCACGTGAAATGGCAAGCATGTGTAAAACAGTATTGCTACTTCCACCCATTGCCATATCTACTACCATAGCATTACGCACGGCTTTTTGAGTGATGATATTGCGAATTTTAAAACGCTCATCTAAGGCGATTTCACAAATACGACGCGCTGCTTTTCTTAAAAGCTCTTCTCTTTCTTTGCTTAAAGCTAAAATGGTTCCATTACCTTCTAGTGCTATACCCATAGCTTCGCATAAGGTATTCATGGAATTTGCCGTAAACATTCCCGAGCAAGATCCACCACTTGGACAGGCTGAACATTCTATGTCTTTAAATTCTTCTTCGCTAATTTTTTTGGCTTCATAAGCCCCTACAGCTTCAAAAACAGAGCTAAGACTGATCTTTTCTCCTTTTTTGGTTACTCCTGAAGCCATAGGCCCACCACTTACAAAAATGGTTGGAACATTAACCCTTAAAGCTCCCATTAACATACCAGGAGTGATTTTATCGCAGTTTGGGATACAGATTAAAGCATCAAGTTGATGAGCATTCATCACTGTTTCAATGGAATTTGCGATAATTTCACGACTTGGTAAAGAATAAAGCATACCTTCATGCCCCATAGCTATACCATCATCTACACCTATGGTATTAAACTCAAAAGGCACACAACCATTTTTGCGTATCTCATCTTTAATGATTTTAGCATAATCATTTAAAAAATAATGCCCTGGGATTATGTCTATATAGCTATTTGCTACACCTATAAAAGGTTTGTCAAAATCTTCATCTTTCAAACCACAAGCACGAAGTAAAGAACGATTAGGTGCTTTTAAATGTCCTTTTTTTATCGCATCGCTTCTCATTGTAACTCCTGATAATAATTTTTTAAAATTATATTTAGCAAAGCTTAATTTTTGTGAAATTTATTTTGATATACATTTTCATAAATGATAAAAATTATTAATTGACAAAAATATTTTTTTATAATACAATGCTTTTTGATAATCAAAAAGGAGTCAAAATGAGACAATATGAAACCTATAAATGCCAAAAATGTGGCAATGAAGTAGAAGTTCAAAATGTAGGCGGTGGTAAACTTAGTTGTTGTGGTGAAGAAATGAAATGTATCACTACAGATTTAACTGCAGTAAATTTGATGAAAGCTTTTGCAGGCGAATCTATGGCAAGAAACAAATACGATTTGTTTGCTGATGTAGCTGAAGAAGAAGGTTGGCACGCGGTTGCTAGACATTTTAGAGAAGCAGCTGAAAATGAAAAATGGCATGCAAGAGCAGAATTTAAAGCTTATCATGAAATCGTTGATGGCAAACCTTTAGAGGTAACTACAAAAAATCTAGTAAGTGCTGCAGAAGGTGAAAACTATGAGCACACAACTATGTATCCAAATTTTGCAAAAATTGCTGAAGATGAAGGCAAAAAGGCTATAGCGAGATTATTTACAGCTATTGGCAAAGTAGAAATCGAACACGAAAGAGAATATCTAGCGCTTAAAAAAATGCTTGAAGAAGAAGAATTTTTTAATAGCGAAGTAGAAGAATTATGGGTTTGTGAAGTATGCGGACATATACATCGTGGTAAAAAAGCTCCAGCAGCCTGTCCTTTATGTAAAGCACCAAAAGAGTATTTTAAACGCGAATTTTTGGGTTAAGTTAAGAAATTCTTATCCTTTTTAAGATAATATTACAATTATTTTTTAATAAAAGGATAATAAAATGAAAAAATTACTATTTTTATTTTTTGCTTTAACGGCTTTTCTCTTTGGTGCTGTAAATATCAACACTGCAACGCTAAAAGAATTAAAAAGTTTAAATGGTATTGGCGAAGCTAAGGCTAAAGCAATTTTAGAATACCGCAAAGAAGCAAATTTTACAAGTATTGATGATCTTAAAAAAGTTAAAGGCATAGGTGATAAGCTTTTTGAAAAAATCAAAAATGATATCATAGTAGAATAAAAGGGCATTTTTGCCCTTCTTTTTAGAAAAATTTGAAAACTTTATTTGACACAAAAGAACTTTTAAACGAATTTGACATAAATTTAATTGGTATTGATGAAGCAGGACGTGGTGCTTTGGCAGGTCCTATGATGATGGCAGCTTGCAAACTGAACAAAAAACTTGATGGGTTGTGCGATTCTAAAAAACTAAGCGAAAAAAAACGCGAAGAACTTTATGAAATCATCATCAAAAATTCAAACTATCTCATACTTGCTTTTTCTTCAGAACAAATCGACGCACTAGGCTTAAGCACTTGTTTAAAAACAGGCTTAAAGCTTATAAAAAAGCATTTTAAAACAGAAAATAACTTCTTATATGATGGAAATACCAACCTAGGTATAAATGGGATAAAAACACAAATCAAAGCCGATGCTAGCATTTTGCAAGTAAGTGCAGCTAGCATACTTGCAAAAGTTAGTAAAGATAGGGTGATGAATTTCTTAGCTAAAGACTTTCCTTGTTATGAATTTGAAAAAAACAAAGCCTATGGCACAAAAGCTCATAAAGAACTTATAGCTAAATTTGGAATTTGTAAACTCCACCGAAAAAGTTTTAAACTTTTATGATTATTTTGCTAAATTTTGATGCAAACTCAAAGCACATTCTATACCATCTTTTATAGCCCAAACAACTAAAGATTGTCCTTTTCTAGCATCTCCACAAGCAAAGATTTTTTTATGAGTGGTTTGGAATTTTTCTGTGCTTATGTTGTTTTTCTCATCTAATTTCACTCCAAAATTTTTAGCGATAGCTTCTTCGCACCCGCTAAAACCCATAGCTAAAAGCACTAAATCCGCTTTATAAGTTTTTTTAGAATTTGAAATTTCAACATTTATAGCTTTGCCTTCTTTAAACTCGCGTTTTAAATCATTTGCTTCAACACCTTCTACATGAGTTTTTCCTAAAAATTTCTTTGTCATTTTTTGATATTCCCTAGGATCTTTGCCATATACAGCAATGGCTTCTTCTAAACCATAATCAGTAGTAAAAATGTCAGCTTTTAAAGGCCAAGGATTGTTTTGGCTTCTTTGCAAAGGTCTTTTTGGACTTCTTTCAAAACGCACTATAGATTTAGCCCCTTGTCTTGTCGCTACAGCGATACAATCCACACTTGTATCCCCGCTTCCTATAACTAAGACATTTTTACCTTTGGCTGTATCTGCACCCTTGCCTGTTTTTAACAAAGTTTTGGTATTTTGCGTTAAAAAATCAAGGGCAAATTCAACCCCTTTTAGCTTTCTACCTTCTATATCAAGATCTATAGGCTTACTTGCTCCTGTACAAAGCACCAAAGCATCAAATTCTTTTAGAAGTTTTGAAACCTTATCTTTGCTGTCTATATTTTCATTCACTTTAAATTCAATCCCACTTTTTTTAAGCAAATCCACCCGTCTTTGAACTATACTTTTATCAAGCTTCATATCAGGGATGCCATACATCAAAAGTCCGCCTATTTTATCGCTTCTTTCAAAAACACTTACTTTATAACCTAGTGAATTTAAAGTATTGGCACAAGCAAGCCCAGCAGGCCCACTTCCTATGATAGCGATTTTTTTGCCATTGTATTGCTTAGGTTTATTTACTCTTACTAAATTTTCCTTAAAAGCATTTTCTATAATGGATAATTCATTATTTTTGATACTCACACTTGTGCCATTTATCGCACACACACAAGAATCCTCACAAGGAGCAGGGCAAACACGACCGGTAAATTCAGGAAAAGGATTGGTAAGATCAAGTCTTTCATAAGCTTCTTTCCATAAAGAACGATAAATAAGATCGTTCCATTCAGGAATGAGATTGTTTAAAGGACAGCCCACATCTTTTCCTTCGCTCATCACACCCGTATGACAAAAGGCTACACCACAATCCATACAACGCCCACCTTGAATTTCTTGTTCTTTTTTATCCAAAGGTGTAGTAAATTCTTTGTAATTTAAAACCCTTTCTTTAGGAGCAGTTTTTTTAAAATCCACTCTTTTAAAGTCTAAAAAACCTCTTGCATTTCCCATTTTTACTCCTTAAAACTAATCAATATTTTGCTTAAAAAAGTCTACTAATCTATTATAAATCTCTTCATTTCTCTTTTCAATATCTTCCTTTAGCCAATCATTTTTAGTATACTTGGATAATTCTTGTGCTTCTAAAAAGTTTGATTCTTTATATTTTTCTTTCTTATCATCAAAATAATTGTTGCCTGCTTTAATATTTAATCTTTTTTCGAGCCACATTTTATTACCAATGGATTCAATGTAAGACTTTGCTTCTTCTTTATCCCAACCTGTATAACTTGGTCTCCATTGTGTAGTTTTTGGGAAAATATGTTCAATTTCAGCTTTAATATCAGTTTTTTGATTCGGATATTTTATATAAAGATTAAGAGTTAATAGTGCTGGAATAAGTTTATTTGCTTTAAAAAACTGTTCTTTAAACAATATCTCATTTTCTAAAATTTGCTTTGAATCTGTCTGAAAATTTAGTTCTCCTTTAGAATATAATGATGTATATGCATTAAAAACAATTGGTTTGACTTCTGCAATAGTCGGCTTATTGATAAGTTTTACTAAAAAATTAGCAATTATTTTTGCTAAAAAATTCTCATGGTTTTTATAATAATTTATTTTTTTATCTTGACAATACATATAATATGCACTATCTAAATATTTCCAATATTCATTTGGTAACTCATTTAAAACTTCATAAAATTGATATGACCTATTATTATATAAATCACTAAATTCATCATTCCAAAATTTACTAAGCTGTTCAATTTCACTTATAATATTATCATCTTGTAAAATATTCTTGTACTCTTTAGTAAAAAAAACTCTTAAACCAATTTCACTTGTTTTAATTTTATTTCTAGCACGAATAACATGCATATAATTTCTAAATATAAAATCCATATCTTTTTTATCTTCAAGTTCTTTCCACTTATTTGCAAATTCTTTTCTTCTTTCTAAAGTTTTTTTGCTTTTAAAAATAATACTTTTAAAAATATCAGAATCACTAAGTGGAATTCCTCTATTATTTAAAGTATTAAAAATTCTTAAAGCATTCTCAAGCCTAGAATCTTCATCATAACCTTCGCATTCTATAGGAAGCAAAATACAAGATTTTAATAAAACTACACAAAATTTTTCCCATTTAGTTGGATTTTCTTTTGCAAATTCATCAGATTTTAAAAGAAAAAATAAATAATTTTTCTCATAATTAGATTTAACTTTTTTAATCTTTGTTTCAATATCATTATTTTCTAGTCTATATTCATTAGTCAAAATTTGTTTTAATATATCTTCATCTTCTTTCGTAATAACATCACTTTCTAAATGTGACGCGTTATAGTCTGCTTTTCCGCTAATATCATCAATATCCCATAAACAGCTTTCAAGCATTGCCACAAGATTTTTTGTTTCTTCACTTCTATCTTTAAAAGCTTTTACATATAAAGCTTTTAACAACAAACTTAAAGATATTGTTCTTTGTTGTCCATCTATAATATTTTGATGATTATTTTGCTTATACATCACAATACTACCCAAAAAATATTCATCTTCAGGTTTTCTATCCTCATCATTAAAAAAAGTAACAATATCATTCCACAACTGTTCACATTCTTCTAATGTCCAAGCATAAGGTCTTTGATACATTGGGATTAAAAATTTATTTTTAGAAAGATAATCTAAAACACTTTTTCTTTCTGTTTTCATTTCAGCCATAATTTCTCCTCTAATAAAAATTTATTGTGTGATTTTCAAAAATGCTGCTAAATTTGGATCTTTTTCATTTTTACAAAGATCAAGCATTTTTAACATCTTTTCATAATCTCTTGGCATGACTTTAAAAAAGTCTTTTTTATCGAATTTTTCTAAGATATCTTTAGCCTTTTTAGAATCTGTATAAGCGATATGTTTTTCTATCACGGCTTTTAATTCTTTTTCATCCTTGGCATTAAGATCTTTAATATCCACAAGCTCGGTATTTACATGAGCTTCATTGTGTCTTCCAAAGATATAAACAACGCCCCCACTCATACCAGCAGCGAAATTCGCACCCACATCTCCAAGAACTACAACTTTTCCACCTGTCATATATTCACAACCATGCACACCTGTTCCTAAAACCACAGCCAAAGCTCCTGAATTTCTTACACAAAATCTTTCCCCTGCTATACCATCTAAATACACTTCACCTTTTGTAGCTCCATATAAACAAGCATTTCCTGCGATAATATTTTCTTCAGGTGAAAAAGTGGCTTCATTTGAAATTTTTGCTATGATTTTGCCACCACTTAAACCCTTGCCTAAATAATCATTGCTATCGCCTATAATCTCAAGTTTAATACCCTTTAACAAAAACGCCCCAAAGCTATTACCTGCATTGCCTATAGCTTTGATATGGATACTATCTTCATCTAAAGCATCTTTTCCATAAGTTTTTAAAATTTCACTTGAAAGCATAGTCGCAAAAGTACGGCTTTGGTTTCCTACTTCTAAAGAAAGTTTGATAGGCTCTTTTTTCTCCACAGCATTTTTACAAAGCGGAAGTAAAATTCTATAATCGATCGTTTTTTCAAGTTTATTGTCTTTATAATCTTTAAAATGCACAGCGGTTCTATTATAAGTAGGCAAGGATTTTAAAATTTTATCTAAATTTAGCTTTCCTGCTTTACCTTGCACACTTTTTTGGCGGAGTTTATCCACGCGACCTATCATATCATCTAGGCGTTCAAAACCAAGCCTTGCCATGTATTCTCTAAGCTCCTGGGCTATAAAATACATGAAATTAATCACATCATCTACTTTGCCTTTGAAACGATCTCTAAGTTCTGTATCTTGAGTGGCTATACCAAAAGGACAGGTATTTAGATGACAAACTCTCATCATTGTACAACCTAAAACAATCAAAGGCGCGGTTGCAAAACCAAATTCTTCAGCTCCTAAAAGTGCTGCTATGGCTAAATCACGCCCATTCATAAGCTTTCCATCAGTTTCTAATCTTACCCTATCTCTAAGCTTATTTAAGATCAAAGTTTGATGCGTTTCAGCTAAGCCTAACTCCCAAGGAATTCCAGCATGCGGTATAGAAGTTCTAGGACTTGCACCCGTACCTCCATCATAACCTGAAACAAGGATTAAATTCGCGCCTGCCTTAGCCACACCTGCAGCAACCGTTCCTATGCCATTTTCGCTTACAAGTTTTACTGAAATTTTAGCGTCTTTGTTCGCATGTTTTAAATCATAAATGAGTTGAGCCAAATCCTCAATAGAATAAATATCATGATGAGGAGGTGGGGAAATAAGCGTCACACCTGCAGTAGAATGTCTAGCCTTAGCTATCCAAGGATAGACTTTAAAGCCCATTAATTGTCCGCCCTCACCTGGTTTTGCACCTTGAGCGACTTTGATTTGAATTTCTTTTGCATGACTTAAGTAGTTTAAATCCACGCCAAAACGCCCACTTGCTACTTGCTTAATGGCTGAGTTTTTATCCACACCCTCTTTGATTTCATAGCGTTCTTCATCCTCACCACCTTCACCTGAATTTGATTTAGCACCTATTTTATTCATAGCCCGTGCTAAACACTCGTGCGCTTCTTTAGAAATAGAACCATAACTCATCGCTCCTGTTCTAAAGCGTTTAACTATACTTTCTACACTTTCAACCTTATCTATACTGATAGCTTCACTAAAATCAAATTCCATCAAAGAACGCAAATTAACTTGTTTTTCATCTACTAAAGCCGAGTATTTTTTAAAGCTTTTATAGTCTTTGTTGCGACAGGCTTGCTGAAGATTAAAAATCACAAGTGGATCGATTAAATGTTCTTCTTTAGCACTTCTAAAACCATGAATTCCTTTAGAATCTAAAGCCTTATGCGTATCGTTAAAAGCATGTTTATGTAAAGCAATGAGCTCTTTTTCAAAATCTTCTAAATCCATACCTTCAATGCGTGAAGTTGTAGAAGTGAAGTATTTATCAATCACTTTAGAGCTTAAGCCCAGACATTCAAAAAGTGCAGAGCCATTATAACTTTGCAAGGTAGAAACTCCCATTTTAGAAGCAATTTTGACTATGCCACTTGAACTTGCCTTGATGAAATTTTCTACCGCCTTTTCATAACTTAAATTTAAATCTTTATTGGCAATAAGTTTTTGTATGCTCTCATAAACCAAATAAGGATTAATAACAGTCGCACCATAACCTAAAAGACATGCAAAATGATGAATTTCTCTAGGTTCACCACTTTCGATAATAAGACTTGTGTGTGTTCTTAAATTTTTTCTTACTAGATGATTATGCACTCCAGAAACAGCAAGCAAAGCGGGGATATAAGCGTTTTTTTCATCCACTCCTTTATCGCTTAAAATGATAATAGAAACACCTTTTTTAACCTCATCTTCTATCTTAACGCAAAGCTCATCTAAAGCCTTTTCTAAAGTTTTTTTAGAATAATCATAAAGTATAGAAAATTCTTTAACTTGAAATTTATTTAAAGCCTTAACTTCAAAAAGTTCTTCATTGCTTATCACAGGCAAGGCTATTTTTACACGTTTTGCATTGTTTTCATCAGGTTTTAATAAATTGCCTTCGCTTCCTAGATAAATCCTTGTAGAAGTAACAATCTCCTCTCTTATGGCATCAAGAGGAGGATTAGTTACTTGTGCAAAAAGTTGTTTAAAATAATTATACAAAGGTTGATAAGTTTTAGAAAGTATAGCCAAAGGAGTATCTACACCCATAGCTGCTATAGCTTCTTTACCATTTTGAGCCATAGCAGCCACACTCATTTTAAGCTCATCATAACTCCAACCAAAAGCTTTTTGGAGTTTTAAAACCTCATCTTCTTTTAAAAACTGATGTTTATAAACTCCGCTTTTTTGTTTTTCAAGTTCAACTAAATTTTTAAGCCATTTTTTATAAGGCTTAGAATTAGCATAATGCTCTTTGATTTCATTATCAGCTATAACCCTACCTCTTGCTGTATCAACGAGTAAAAGTTTTCCAGGTTCTAAGCGTTTTTTGGCTTTAATATTTTTTTCATCTAACTTTAAAGCCCCTGTTTCACTTGAAAGTATGAGCATATCATCTTTTGTAAGATAATACCTTGAAGGACGAAAACCATTTCTATCCAAACTCGCCCCCATAATCACTCCATCAGTAAAAACTATAGCAGCAGGCCCATCCCAAGGCTCCATCAATAAAGAATGATATTCATAAAAAGCACGCTTTTTGCTTTCCATATTTTCATTTTTATGCCAAGGTTCTGGCACCATCATCATAAAAGCTTCTTCTAAAGTGCGACCATTTAGAGCTAAAAATTCTAAAGTATTATCAAACATTGCAGAATCACTGCTAGGTTTAGCTATGATGGGAAAAATTTCATCTAAATTTTCAAAATACTCACTTTGCATCAAGCCTTCTCTAGCTCTTATGCTATCGACATTTCCGCGTATGGTATTAATCTCTCCATTATGCACCATATAACGGTTTGGATGGGCTCTTTCCCAACTTGGGAAAGTATTAGTCGAAAAGCGAGAATGCACCAAAGCGATGGCTGATTTCATATTGACATCTTTAAAATCAAGATAAAAATCGCTCAATTGAGTTGAAAGAAGCATTCCTTTATAAACTATGGTGCGTGAAGAAAAACTTGAAAAATAAAATTTTGGCACATTAATAGCTCTTTTTTCTATAAGGCGACGCGTACTATAAAGCACTCTTTCAAACTCAAGTCCTGCACTTATTTTACTTGGTTTTTTTACAAAGGCTTGTAAAAAATAAGGCATAGCTTTTAAAGCACTTGCACCTATATCACTAGGATTAAAAGGCACTTCTCTAAAACCTAAAAATTCAAGTTTTTTATCCTTTAAACCTTGTAAAAATATCTCTTTTGCTTCTTCTTTTGCATCAGTATTGGGTGATAAAAACATCTGTGCTACGGCATAATCACCCTTTTTAGGGAGTTCAAAACCCAATTCTTGAGTTTTAAAAAAATCATGTGGAATTTGAATCAAAATCCCCGCCCCATCACCTGAATTTTCTTCAGCTCCTGCACCACCTCGGTGCTCAAGATTCATCAAAATTTCTAAAGCATCACAAATAACCTTATAAGAAGCAATACCGCGTATATTAGCAACTGCAGCAATACCACAGGCATCGTGTTCGTTCTTTGGGTGATATAAACCTATGCTTTGATTATTTTCTAGGATATTTTCTAAATCCATTTTGCTCTCCTTATAAGACTGATTTAAATTTTGTTAGCTTTATAAGGATTATAGCATACATTTTTCTAAAATCGATATAATTTTTATCTTAAAAATAAATAAATTAAAAAATATTTTAATAGATTTGCAAAAATTATAAAAACATGGCGATAATACTACCTAAAATCAATAATGGGCCATTATAGAAAATAAAAGTTGGTATGCAAGTATCTTTAATATGATCGTGTTGTTTATCAGCATTTAATCCTACAGTAGTTCCCATGGTTGTTTCACTGGCTGGACTTCCTGCATCTCCTAAAGCTCCTGCTACTCCTAAGATAAATATAATAAGTGCTGTACTAAAACCAAGCTCCAAACAAATAGGACAAAAAAGCGTAGCTATGATAGGTATAGTTCCAAAAGAAGTACCTATACCCATAGTGATGATAAGTCCTATTAAAAGCATGAAAAATACTGCTAAAAATTTACTTTGCTCCATCCAAGGAACGACTGAATTTACAAGATCTATTACTGATCCACTTTCTTTTAAAACTTCTCCATATCCTGCAGCAACAAGGATAACAAAAGCTATAAAACCCATCATTTTAAGCCCATCATCAAAAACTTCATTGACTTTTGAAAATTCAACTCCACCCAAAATAACCATTAAAACAAAACCCAAAAGCCCTGATAAAGGTAAATTCATAGTCAAAATTTGCAAAATTAAAGTTAAAACAAGCCCAGCTAAAACGCCCCATTCCTTACGAGTCATTTCAAGATTTTCTAAATCCACTTTAGCAATTTCTACTTCTTGATACTCTCTTGGCTTACGATAAAACACAAAAAGCGCTAGAAAAAGTCCTGCTATCATACAAATAGCAGCAAAATACATAGTATTTGTAACATCATTTAAAGATACACTTACATTATTTGCATTTAAATTATCTTTTAAAAGATCTTGAAAAGTAAGTCCAAAGCCTACTGGCAAAACCATATAAGGCGTAGTAAGTCCAAAAGTTAAAGCACAAGCAACCGCTCTACGATCGATTTTAAGTTTATTAAAAAGACTTAAAAGAGGTGGAATTAACAAAGGTATAAAAGCCACATGAATAGGAATTAAATTTTGAGAAAAACAAGAAATCAAAGCTATAGACAAAAGCAATAAATATTTTTTATGGGATATAAAATGACTTACTATCTTAATCAAATATGCAGTTAAATTTGTCTTTGAAATCGCCGCGGCAATGGCCCCTAAGAGTATATAGCTAAGAGCTGTTTTTAAATTTTCTTTCATTCCGCTTATAAGTATATTCATAGTATCTACGAGTTCAAGATGAGAAAATACACCTGCAACAAGAGCTGAGATCAAAAGACTCAAAAGCACATTAAAACGAAACAAACAAAGTAAAGTCATCAAAACAACACTGATAATGATAGGATTAGTAAGTAAAGTCAAAATCATTCCTTAAATAATTTTAAAAATTTAATTGTAGAAAAAACTTAGTTAAAATGTAATAAAACTCGAACATATGATGATTTTATTTTAATATGTAAAATTATAAAAATAATTAATTTTTTTAATTTAAATAATTAATTATATTAATTATTTAAATTTTTAAAATTTATAATAAAATAAAAGATTATATAAATATTTAAGGATATTTCAATGAAACAGAACGATCAAAAAGAAAATCGTAGAGACTTTCTAAAAAATATAGGACTTGGTTTATTTGGCATTAGTGTATTGTCAAATTTTTCTTTTGAGAATTTTTTAGGAAGTAAGGCTTTGGCAAAAGAATTGCCTGATTTTAAAATAGAAGGTAAAAAAGATCTTATCTACCATGGCGAAAAACCATTAACAGCAGAAACTGAAATTTATGCTCTTGATTCTGATTTTACTAAACCTGAAAATTTCTTTGTTAGAAATAATGGCTTACCACCAAGCCTAGAAACGATAAAAGAAAGACTTCACAAAGGTTGGACTTTAGAAATCGATGGAGAAAGCATTATCAATAAAAAATCTTACACCATAGAAGATTTAAAAAAGAAATTTAAAACCTATACTTATGCCTTAACAGTTGAATGCGGTGGAAATGGTAGATCCGAAGTTATACCTAGCACAAAAGGAACTCAATGGGGTTATGGTGCAGTAGCTTGCGGTAGATGGACAGGAGTGCGTTTAAAAGATATTTTAAAAGATTGTGGCATCAAAAATGATGCGGTTTATATCGGATATTATGGCATAGATACAAAATTAAATGGTGAAGAAACTTCACCTATTAGTAGAGGAGTTCCTATTTCTAAAGCTTTACAAGATGAAACTCTAATAGCTTGGGCTTATGAAGGCAAAGATATTCCTTTAGTCAATGGCTATCCACTTAGACTTGTTTGTGGTGGTTACCCTGCAAGTACAAGCGGTAAATGGCTTTATAAAATTTCAGTAAGAAATAAAATTCATGATGGTGAAAAAATGGAAGGTTCTTATAAAGTTCCTGTAAATCCGGTAAAACCAGGAGATTTTAACTATAAAGGCGAGATGAAAATCATAGAATCAATGCCTATAAGATCTGTAATTACTAATATCAAAAATGGTTCTGAAATAAAAGCAAATAAAAAATTTGAAGTTAGAGGTAAAGCTTGGGCTGGAGAACTTGAAGTTAGTGAAGTTTATGTAAGCAATGATTATGGCGTAACATGGACTAAAGCAAAGGTAGAAAAACCATTAAATAGATTAGCATGGCAAAAATGGAGTGCTCAAATATCAATACCAACAAAAGGATATTATGAAATTTGGGCAAGAGCTATCGATAGTCAAGGTAACAGTCAACCTATGGTTTTAGCACAGTGGAATCCAGGAGGATATATCAATAATGCATGCCATAGAGTTAATGTTTATGGAGTTTAAGTATGAAAAAAATTATATTGATCTTAGCATTGTTTTTAAGTGCAAGTTGGGCTCAAAATCTTGAAATTAACCCTGATACAGGATTGATTATCGATCCTGATTCACCTTTAGTGGAAGCAAATTGTTTAGCTTGTCATGGATCCAATCTCATTACTAATATGCATGCAAGTAGAAAAGCTTGGTTAGCAGCTATAAGATGGATGCAAGATAGTGAAGGACTTTGGGAAATAGAACCTGAAGATGAAGAAAAAATTTTAAATTATCTTGAAAAATATTATGGAGAAAAATACGATACAAGAAGAAGAATTCCTCTAGCTATACTCTTACAAAACAAAACTCATTGAAGAAATGATTTCTTCAATGATAAATTTTACACATCCAAATGCTTTACATCTTTAGCGTGTGCTTGGATATAATCGCGTCTTGGTTCAACCTCATCACCCATAAAGAGATTAAAGGTATCATTTGCACTTTGTGCATCTTCAATAGTGATTTTTAAAAGTCTTCTTACGCTTGGATCCATTGTGGTTTCCCAAAGTTGCTCAGGATTCATTTCTCCTAAACCTTTATAGCGTTGTATAGTAGCACCTTTTTTAGCATTGGTTTCAACATCTTCAAGAACTTCTAAAATATCTTTATCAAATTCCAAGCCTCTATCTTTAATCTTATCAAAAATATAACTTGCTTCTTCATATAGTGGATGAGTGAAAAGTTCTTCATTGATCACAAGTTCTTCTAGGCCATTTTGAGTTTGAACAAAAGCTCGAATTTCATTTTCGTTGATATAATGATTTAAGATATTGTGTCCTTGTGTTTCTAAAAATTGTTTGATTACACTAAATAATTCTTCATTATTTGCTTTAACTAAATTTGAATTTTCTATCATATAGCGTATCACAGAAATCACATTAAAACGCTTTTCAAGATCTTTTAAAATCGCACGATAAGCTGCAACGATTTTTAAATAATCTTTTAAATCATTCATTCCTATACCTTCATAATTTAAACCTTCTATTCCCGTTTCTATCAGGTATTCGCTCAAAGCTTTTTCATCTTTTAAATAAATTTGTTTTTTAGCTTTTTTATAAAGATATAAAGGCGGTTGTGCTAAATAAATATGTCCATTTGTTACAAGTTCATTCATAAAACGGAAGAAGAAAGTTAAAAGCAAGGTTTGTATATGTGATCCATCAACATCCGCATCTGTCATGATGATGATTTTATGATATCTTAGTTTTGAAAGATCAAAATCTTCACCTATACCACAGCCAAAAGCGGTAATCATATTTTGAATTTGCTCAGATTTTAAAATTTTATCTAGTCTTGCTTTTTCAACATTTAAAATTTTACCACGCAAAGGCAATATAGCTTGGAAAGATCTTTCTCTACCTTGTTTTGCAGAACCTCCTGCAGAATCCCCTTCCACAAGATAAATTTCACTTTCACTTGGATCTTTACTTTGACAATCAGCTAATTTCCCTGGTAAAGTTCCTACGCTTAAACTTTCTTTTTTACGCGTTAATTCTCTGGCTTTTTTCGCTGCTTCTCTTCCTCTAGCTGCCATTAAGGCTTTGTTCATTATAGCTTTAGCTTCGATAGGATTTTCTTCAAAATATTTAGTCAAATACTCAAAACTTGCTTTTGAAACTATAGGACGCACATAAGTTGAACCAAGTTTTCCTTTGGTTTGTCCTTCAAATTGTGGTTCAGGCACCTTTACACTTACAACAGCGATCAAACCTTCACGCACATCTTCACCCGTGATTTTATTATCCTTTTCTCTAGCACTTGCATTTGCTTCTATATAATTACTTATTACACGAGTTAAGCCCATTCTAAAACCAGCTTCATGTGTTCCACCATCTGGAGTTTTGATATTATTTACAAAAGAGAATAAATTTTCGCTATAAGTATCATTGTAAAGCAAAGCTACTTCAACATTCACATCTTCTTCATCTACGCTAAAGAAAATTGCTTTAGTTAAAGCTTCTTTTTTATTTAAGTCTGTAACAAACTGAGAAATTCCACCTTCAAAGTGAAAACTTTCATGTTTGCCTACGCGGTTATCTTTAAAATTTATAGTGATTTTTGGATTTAAGTATGCAAGTTCACGAAATCTTTTAGCCAAAATTTCATAATCAAATTCAGTCACTTCAAAAATTTGATCATCAGGCCAAAATTCTATAGTTGTTCCTGTCTTTTTACTTTTTCCTATCACACCAAATTCACTGATAACTTTACCTTCTGAAAATTCTTGACGATAAATTTCTCCATTTCTTTCAACTGTAGCTACAAGTTTTTTAGAAAGTGCATTTACAACTGAAACCCCAACACCGTGCAAACCGCCTGAAACTTTATAAGTATCTTTATCAAATTTTCCCCCTGCATGAAGGACAGTTAAAACAACAGTTAAAGTTGGCATATTTTCAGTTGGGTGCATATCAACAGGAATACCACGACCATTATCACTAACTATACAGCTTCCTTCAGTAGTGATTTCTACATCTATAGTATTACAATGTCCTGCCATAGCTTCATCAATAGAATTATCCACAACTTCATAAATCATATGATGAAGTCCGCCTATGTTTGTATCTCCTATATACATACCCGGGCGTTTTCTAACAGCTTCTAGGCCTTTTAGAACTTTAATATTACTTGCACCGTAATTTTCTTGCATATTTTTCCTTTATCTTTTACTTGTTTTATTATAAAATCATAGGCATGATAATCATTGATAGTCCTTGGGATTTGACTATAAATGCTGAATTAGGTTCATTTACACTTAAAGTGAATTTTTCTTCTTCTATAGAAGTTAAGAAATCAAGTAAATATTTGATTTTTATAGTAAGATTAAATTCTTCATTCACTCCTGTTTGAATTTCAAGCTCTGTTTTTGCTTCCATATTGTCTAAACTTATACCTTCAAAGATGATTTTATCTTTGTTAAAATGAAGTTTCATTTTTTCAGTTACAACGCTGATTTTTTTAAGACTATCTATAAAATCTTCAGTTGAAAAGCTAAGTTCTTGTTTGAAAGTTTTTGGTATAACTTTTTCATAATCTGGAAATTTATCGTTGATAAGTTTTGTAAAGAATTCAAAGTTTTCATTTTTAGCAATAAGCATATTTTGATCATAAAAAATTTCTATTTTTTCATAGAAAAGTTTTTGCATTTCCATGATAGCTTTTTTAGGGATACTAAAACTAAATTCTTGATTATTTGCTTTTTCTAAAGTATAAATTGCAAGGCGTTTTGTATCAGTTCCTACGAAGTTAATTTTATCTGTTTTTATATCTAAAAATGCACCGTTTAAGGAGTATTTTGGATTGTTTGTATCAATACTTGGTAATATCTTTTTAAGAGAACGACTTAAGTCACTTGAATCAATGTCAAATTGGTTTTTTCCTTCTGTATTTGGAAAATTTGGAAAATCTTCGTGATTAAACATAGGAAGTTTGTATTTTGTACTTTTTTGTCTTATAAATAAAAAATTATCAATGGTTTCTAAAACAACTTCTTCATTGTTTAAGCTTTTAATAACATCTGCAATACTTTTTGCATTTGCAGTAGCAAAACCACTTGATTCTACGCGGATTTTTTTTATCTTATAGTTGATACCTATTTCATAATCACTAGCTCTAATAAGAAGTTTATCTTCATCAGCATGAAAAAAAAGATGAGAAGTAATAGTGCTTGAGTCTTTTTTTTCTACATAAGCATTACATAAAATCACTGCAGATTCTAAAGTATTTTTATTGATACTTAACTTCATTTTTTCTCCTTGGTTTATTTTAATTTTAAATTCGTTGTAATAATAAGCTTGTTGAAATTGTGAAATTCTTCAAAGCAAAATAATCAAATTTGTATTTTATCATACTTTGCTTAATTTCTTTTTTTCACACTCTAGAATTTATTTTTCACATCCTTTCACTTAACTTTGACTTTTAACAAGAATTTTGTTTTTAAGTTCTTCGATTTTTGCTTTTAAAGAAGCATCATTTTCTATCATTTCTGTGATTTTTTTAACATTATGTGAAATAGCTGTATGATCTTTCATTTCAAAATAATTCGCAAGTTGTGGCATAGTCAAAGCTGTAAGTGTCCTAGCTAGGTAAATCACAATGCGTCTTGCTGTGACTATATTTTGAGTTTTTTTATTGGATTTCACATCGCTTGGTTTGATGTTAAATTCTTTACATATTAAAGATAAAATATCATCTATGGTGATATTTTCTTTCTTTTCTTTGATATGATCTTTCATCACACTTTTGGCAAGTTCGAGTGTGATTTCTTGTCCTAGTATGGTTGCATAAGCATTTAAACTTATGATGATGCCTTCGATTTCTCTTATATTATCCCCTAAAGAAGTGGCGATATAGTTTATGATATCATTAGAAAGATTGATATCATTAAATTCACATTTTTTTCTTATGATGGCTATTTTTGTATCTAGTTGAGGTGGAGTTATATCAGCTATGATCCCATGTGCAAAACGACTTTTTAAGCGTTCGGTTATACCTTTTAGCATGTTGGGTGGATTGTCTGAAGTCATGATGATTTGTCCATCGTTGTTTTTGATTTCATTAAATATAAAGAAAAATTCTTCTTGAATTTTATCGGTTTTTCCTAAAAACTGCACATCATCTATAAGCAAAACATCGCAGTTTCTATACTTTTCATGAAATTTATCTAAAGAGCCATTTTTTAAATTTGAAGTAAAATCATTGATAAAATTTTCACTTGTAGCATAAATGACTTTTTTTCCCATTTCTAAGCTTGCATTTCCAACCGCTTGAAGCAAATGTGTTTTTCCAAGTCCTGTAGGCCCATAAACAAAGATAGGATTATAAAGTTTTCCAAGCTTGTCTTTATGTATTATAGCTTTACATGCTCCATAAGCGTATTTGTTAGAATCCCCCACAACAAAACTTTCAAAAGTAAAAGAAGGATTTAAAATCGTGCTTTGTGCCTTTATATGAGCTATGTCGATTTTTGTGCTTTTGTTGCTTTGCTTAGCACTTTGTGCTTGTATGTTTATGATGGCTTTATTTCCGCTTTGCACTTCATAAAAATGTGCGATTTTTTTGCCGTATTTTGTTTGTATGAATTTAGCCATGAGTTCATTTGGAGCATTAAAAACCAAAAGATCTGCTTTGCTTTGCTTTTCGTTGAATTTTAAATTTGATAGATAGTTTTCGTATTCGTTTTCGCTTAATTCTTTTTTTAAATTTTCAAGTATTTGGCTTGGATTCATAATCTCTCTTTAAATTTTGCATAATGTATAAATTTTATCTTAAATTTCATAAAAAAAGGTTAAAATCCGCTTTTGTATTTTATTTTCAAAAGGTATGAATTTGAAAATTTTAGGTATAGATCCAGGTTCGAGAAATTGTGGTTATGCTATCATAGAAGCCAGCAAAGGAAAAAACATTCTCATAGAAGCAGGGCTTATAAAGATAAAGCCAAGTACTTTACAATATCAAATCACAGAGCTTTGCGAGGGTTTGGATTTGATTTTTAAAAACTATTCTTTTGATGAGGTGGCTATAGAAGATATCTTTTTTGCTTACAATCCAAAAACCGTTTTAAAACTCGCACAATTTCGCGGAGCCCTATCTTTAAAAATTCTTCAAATTCATGGAGACTTTGCAGAATACACTCCCTTACAAGTGAAAAAAGCCGTCACAGGAAAAGCCAAAGCAACCAAAGAACAAGTTGCTTTTATGGTAAAAAGACTTTTAGGACTTAGTAAAGATATCAAGCCTTTAGATATCACAGATGCTATAGCAGTGGCTTTAACCCATGCGGCAAATTTAAGAGTTAGGGTGTGATTTTGGTAATTTTCATTACACAAAAGTCCAAAGCTCCATAAACTCCTAAAATACCTTTAAATTTTTTCTATAAATTTTTAAAAAATTCATAAAAAATTTCAAAAGTTGGAACAGAACTTGCTTGTAAAACTTCACATAAACGCAAAAGTTTTTTAAAGCCAAAGCGTTAAATTTTTAAAGCAATATTTTATAAAGGATTTAAGATGATGAGATCACTTTGGTCTGGCGTAAGCGGACTACAAGCACATCAAGTTGCGATGGATGTTGAAGGTAATAACATTTCAAATGTTAATACTACTGGTTTTAAATACTCTCGTGCAGATTTTGGAACTATGTTTAGCCAAACAGTAAAAATCGCTACTGCTCCAACTGATGGAAGAGGTGGACAAAATCCACTTCAAATCGGTCTTGGCGTTTCAGTAAGTTCTACTACAAGAATTCACTCTCAAGGTTCAGTTCAAACCACAGATAAAAACACTGACGTTGCTATCAATGGTGATGGTTTTTTCATGGTGAGTGATGATGGTGGTCTTACAAACTATCTTACAAGAAGCGGGGATTTTAAACTTGATGCTTATGGGAATTTCGTAAATAATGCCGGTTTTGTTGTGCAAGGATGGAATATCAACTGGGATGATCAAACCATAGATAGCTCAAGAACTCCACAAAACATTTTCATCGATCCAGGTATGCATATCCCTGCAGCAAAATCAACCGAAGTGGCTATAAAAGCAAATTTAAATAGCGGTTTAAATATTGGCACTTCTAGTACAAATTTATACGGGCTTGACTCTGTTCATGGTTGGAATACGAAAACTAATAGAGCCGAAGATGAAAATGACACAGGAACTACTCAGTTTTATACTACTTCTAAAAATTCAGTTGAAGTAACAGAAAAAGGTGTGGATGCGGGAGCACTTTTTAATGCTAGTGGAACAGGACTTAATCTAAGAGATGGGCAAGGAATTTGGGTTTCATACGCAGATGCAAAATATTCAACCAATAAAGTAGGTGTAAGTGCTTTTGATTCAAATTTACGACAAAATCAAACAGCAGCTTTTTGGGGAAATGCAGATCAAAAAGTAACTTTAGACATTACTTTAAATGGTGTAAGAATTACAAATAATGAAATTCAAAGTATAGATGAAGCTATAGCTTATATCAATACTTTTACTGCCCCAACTGATACTAGAGATGGAACTGGGGTAAAAGCGGTTAAAAATTCTGATGGCAGTGGTATAGAATTTGTCAATACAAATTCTGATGGCACTACAGACAATATGAAAAATATAAATCTTGTAGTCGCTTCTACTAATACAGCGGGAGAACTTTGGAATGCTAAATGGAGTGCACAAGAACAAAAATTTACTTTTAATCAAAATGATCCTGCAATAACAAAAAATAATACTTCTTTATGGACAGCTACAAAAATAGCCGGTACTCCAAATGGTAATACAGCTATAACATTAACGGGTAAAGATAGAGTTGAAGTTATTACAGCACATAAGTATATCTATAGTTCAAATCCTGTGAATATAGGTCCTATGTATAATCCAGATGGTGGTCCTTCTTTCATTGATGATGATAAAAATGCTGCAACTAGACCAACTGATCCTGCTTCAGGAGCTTACTATGATGCGGTAAATGGCGGACTTTTAAATACAAATGCAAGGACTTTTAGAACTACAGAGGATTTAAGAGAACTTTTGCAAAGAGATGCTAGATATGGGGTGGATTATGATGGGAGTGGAGATTTTGCAGTAGCAGATATTAATCAAAGTGTAAAAGTAGTTGTAAATTCAAGCGGACATTTTGCTATCTCTAATGCTAATGAAACATCAACTGTTCCAGGAAATGCAATTAATAATGTTACAAATAATACTATAACAAATCCAAAAACAATGAGTTTTAATATTACGGCTTATTCTAATAAAGAAGGCACAGTTAGCACCAATGATGCTTTTACAGCTATGTTTAAAGCTTTTGATGGTCCTTTGGTTGTAGGTGGATCGATCAAAGAAAGTGAGCAATTTAAACTTTCAGCTTTTTCAGCAGGGCTTGAAATTTATGATTCTTTAGGTTCAAAACACACTTTAGAAGTGCAATTTGTAAAACAAAGCACCACTCAAGATGGGGGTAATGAATGGCAAATGATCATCCGTGTGCCAGAACCTGCGGAAATCAATACCACAGGAGAAGGTCCAAATAATATCATCGTAGGAACAGCAAGATTTAATAATGATGGATCTTTGGCAAACTATACACCAAAAACGATCAATTTCTCACCAAATAATGGTGCTGCGCCAAATCAACAAATCAAACTTTCCTTTGGAACAAGCGGAAGCAATGACGGCCTTGTAAGCTCAAACTCTGCTTCAACTCTAACAGGACAAGCAACTGATGGTTATACTTCAGGTAACTTAAAACCTGATGCTATCCGCGTTGATGATAAAGGAAATATCTTAGGCGAATTTACCAATGGTAAAACCTTTGCAGTGGCAAAAATCGCTATGGCTTCAGTGGCTAATAACTCAGGTCTTGAGGAAATCGGCGGAAATCTTTTCAAAGTTACTGCAAATAGTGGTAATATCGTAGTAGGTGAAGCAGGAACAGGTGGTCGTGGTGAGATGAAAACCTCAGCTCTTGAAATGTCAAATGTGGATTTAAGTCGTTCTTTAACAGAGCTTATCATTATCCAAAGGGGTTATCAAGCAAACTCAAAAACCATTTCAACGAGTGATCAAATGCTTCAAACCTTGATCCAGCTTAAACAATAATTTAAGCTTTTAGCATTCTATAGAATATTGTTTTTTGCTCCCTTAAAGGGAGCAAGCCTTGCTTTACAAGCCTATCTTGGTAGTCTTGTAATACTAGGCTTAGGCTTGAACTGCCTTCAATTTATTGCTAACTCACTCTTGCTAGGGGTGAGTTGCAATAAAATTGCATTTTCTTATCTGTATCATAATCGTTTTAAAAACTTATTTTGTTATAATTTTTGCTTGAATTTAAATTTAAGGAAAATCTATGCGTTATGGTGAAAAAGAAATCAAAGAATTTGATGTAGAAAATATGGAAATTTGGCCAAATGATGCAAAAAATGACTATATCATTAAAATCACTTTGCCTGAATTTATGTGTTGTTGTCCGCGTTCGGGTTATCCTGACTTTGCGACGATTTATCTTGAGTATATGCCTGATAAATTTGTGGTTGAGCTTAAGGCGATAAAGCTTTATATCAATACTTTTATGTATAGAAATGTTTCACATGAAACAAGTATCAATGAAATTTATAATACTTTAAAAGATAAATTAAAACCAAAATGGATTAAAGTTGTGGGGGATTTTAACCCGCGTGGAAATGTGCATACGGTGATAGAATGTCGTAGTGATATAGTTGTTCCAAAATAATATTTGAGTAAAATATTCACATATTTTTATGTAAAGATTAAATATTTTATAAAAAATTCTTATTTAATCTTTGAAGAATATATAATATAAAAAGATCTAAAATTTTTAGATCGAATTTTATTATAAGGAGTTAGGTTATGAATAAAAAATTATTAAGCATTGTCGCAAGTGCTACTTTGTTTTCAAATTTGGCTTTAGCAGATGAGAATTCCGGTTTTTTTATAGGTGCTGATGCAGCTTTTTTACATACTAAAGTAAAAAGCGATCTTAAGCATAATGGGAATAAAAGTTTAGTGATCAATGGAGATATGATAGAAAATATTCCGGTTTTAGATTTGAAAATAGGATATCGTTTAAATCAACTTCATAGAATTTATTTTCTTTATGCTAATTCTGATGGCTTTGATGATTTTATTACAACTCCTAAGTTTAATATAGAAGCTGATTTTTCTATAAATAAATTTTTATTAGGTTATGATTTTACTCCAGAACTTTTTGAAAAAACAAGAGGAGTTTTAGGTGTGTATTCTGGTTATGCAAGAACAGATATTGATTTAAAAACTTCGCGTTTATCTTTATCTAAAAAATTTGATGGTTTTGTTTATGGAGTTAAAGCAGGTGCTATATATGAGCTAACTGAACACAATGAAATAGAACTAGGTGTTAAAGCTGAACAAATAAGATATAATTCTAGAAATTTTTATGAAAATAGCATCGGATCAAATTTTTATGATCCTAAACAAACAAACTATAGTATTTATTTAGGATATGCTTATAAATTTTGATAAAATGCAACTTTAAGTTGCATTTTATCAACCTCCACCGATAAAGTATTTTTCAACATCATCAAGTAATTTTTCACAAATTTGAGAATCTGTGTTTTTTTCTACTATAAGATTTATATAAGTTTTAGTATCTCTAAAGCTTCCTGCTGATTTTGAATTTTCGCGAGTGAGTTTTTGAGTGTCTCTAGTGTATTCTATATTGATGTTAAATTTTAGTGCAGCACTTGCTTCACCTAAATTCGTTTTTACTACTACATTCATTTTAGAAGCTTTAGCGAGTGTAGCTTGGGTTTTATTTATGATTTCTTTAAAGCGTTGGCAAGATCGTATAAGTGTAGCGATGAATTTGTTATCAAGTCCCTCATAAGCTACTTTGAGTTTGTTTTTGATATCTTTTGTACTTTCCTTTTCAGGGGCGACAAAAACCATGTAAAAACCGTTTTTTATAGCTACATTGTCTGTTTTTACATCGCGTCCACTTGACATAACTTTAACATAAATGGCATTATCAAGATAAACACGATCTACCATAGGGCCATAAATTTCGTATTCTTTTTTTCGGACTATGACTTCACGGGCTAGCATATTTAATTTTACATTGGCTTCGTGAATAACAGGTTCCATTTCTTTTTTAATCTCTAAGAGTTCTTTTAACATCAACATCCTTTTTGTTACTTAAAATTACAATTATATCAATAATTTTCTTAATTTAAGAATTTTACAAATACATTTACTAAAAATATGATACATCAAGGATTAGTTTTAACAAAGGAGGAAAAGATGAAGCAAATTTGTAAATTTCAAATTCAGTCCAACAAAAAAGTAAAGACAATACTTTTAATCTGCTACTGCAACTCTCACTTTAAAACTCAATTTTATTTTTAATCATTTTTTACATTTTTAATTTTTTATCATTGTTGTTAAGTTTTTGAAATTTTATTCATTTAGTCTATTTGGTTTTAAAGGATTAAATCATGAAAGATAATAAAATCATAATCTTTGATACCACTTTGCGTGATGTAGAAAATGCGATTTAGAAGAAGTGGTTATGGCGATAAAAACTTGCCTTGAAAATTTAGACTACGATGAAAATATTTATAATTTAGATGATGTTTATGTTTGGTGAGTTTTGAAAATTTTTGTAGTGGTTCTTCAAGAGAGCATGCGCCTTGGGCTTTGGTTGATTATGGTATTAGAGCTATTATCGCACCTTCTTTTGCAGATATTTTTAAAAACAATGCCTTAGGAAATGGTTTGCTTACCATAGAACTTACTAAAGATGAGATTTTGGAAATAGTTGATGAGTTAAAAAAATCCCAAGATAAAAATATAGAAATTTCTTTGTTGGAAAAAAGAGTATTTTTTAAAGATAAGATTTTTTCTTTTGATTTAGATGATTTTCACAGAATTTGTCTTTTGGAAGGACTTGATAATATAGCTTTGACTTTAAAACATGAAGCACAAATCAAAGCCTATGAGAAAAACTCAAAAAGCTTTTTGGTTTAGAATTTTTTCATAAGCTAAAAAAGGATCTTGGTAATTAGGTATGTCAAAATTTCCACAAAAATTAAAATCGAGCTTTTTAAAAAGCGAATTCATAGGAAAATTTTTACTATGAGTATCTGCTCTTAAACTTGCCTTGTGATTTTCCAAGGCAAAATTTTCGCAAAAATTTAAAAGTTTTTGTGCTACGCCTTTGCCCTTTGCCTTTTGTTTGACGGCTAAACGGTGTAGATAAAAGGCTTTATCATCATAATTTTTGTTAAAAATAACTTGTTTATAAAATTCAGGTTCAAATTTTTCATTGATACAGATAAAGCCTAAAATTTCATCATTTTCTTTAAACACATAAAGTTCTTGTGCTTGTATATCTTCTTGAAAAACTATTTCATTGGGATAATTCTCATCCCATTGGTAAAAATTCATAGCTTTCATAGCATTTAAAGCATCTTTTGTGATTTCAAGTATAGAATTTAAATCTTTATGGATGGCTTTTTGTATGATAGTGTTTTGCATGATAATCCTTTGTATAAGGAAGGGTGATGGTGGCTCCGATTGGACTTGAACCAACGGCCACTACCATGTCAAGGTAGTGCTCTACCAGCTGAGCTACGGAACCATATGGTGGAGCATAGCGGGTTCGAACCGCTGACCCCAACGCTGCCAGCGTTGTGCTCTCCCAGCTGAGCTAATGCCCCTTTGTAAGTCTGAGATTTTATCGCAATATTACTTGTTTTTGGCTGAAAACTAAAATCAAATTTTTAATTTATGATGTAATATACTACTTTATTAAAAGATTTAAATCAAGTTTCTAAGTATGTTAAAGATGAAAAAATTAAAAAACTTTTAATAGAAAAAGATAAAGATAAAAAAGGCGAAAATGGCGGAATAGGAACTCCAGCAACAAGAAGTAATCACATAGAAACTTTAATAAACAGAGGCTATATTGTAGTTTCAAAGGATAAAAAGCAAGTTGTTAATGCTACAGAACTTGGAATTAATTTAATCCAAAATTTAGATCCTATATTGACAAATCCAGACATGACAGCTTTATGGTTTGAATCTCAAAAAGAGATACAAGAAGGAAAACTAAAAAGAAGCGATTTTTTAAATTCAATTAATGATTTTATTTTAAAAATAATTGATAATGAAAAGAGTTTAAACAAAAAAATTGTTTCTAATGAAGAAAAAGAAAAAATAACTTGTCCTAAATGTCAAAAAGGTTTTTTAAGAGAAATAAATGGAAAATTTGGAAAATTCTTTTCTTGTTCTGAATATTCTAATGGTTGTGATTTTAAGGCGAAATCTGTTAATGGAAAACCTGAATTAGAAAATAAAAGCACTAATTTAAATACATCTTTTAAATGTCCTCAATGTAATCAAGGAAGCTTAATAAAAAGAGAAAGTAAAAATGAAAAAAACAAATTTTGGTATGGTTGTTCTGAATGGAAAAATGGTTGTAAATTTATGTGTCCTGAATTAAATGGCGAACCTAATTTAAATGCTAAAAATAATTTTCAAAACAATTATAAGCAAAAGGTTAAATACAAATGAAAAAAATAATTTTATTTTTATTGCTGTTTAATTTCTTATTTGCAGAAGGAACAAATAATGGGCAAGGAGTTGTTTCTGAAACTACTAAAGAAGAAATGCAAAAAATATTTCCTAATAGTGATGATGACATAGATTCTAAAAATGGATGTAGTTGGGAGTGTAGAAAGGTTAATAGCGGATATGGAACTCAAATCATAGGATTTGATTTTAAAAATGGGACAACTTTTTGTAGAGTTTATAAAAATGAAAATTTTGATTTAGATTTAAAATTTAATGCTTCAAAAACTAATTTATCTTGTGCTAAACAAGTGTATACAGGACTTGATACTGAATTAAAAAATTATGAAAATATAGATAGAAAAATTAATTTAGAAAGTATAATTAAATGGACGCCAAGCGATACTAAAATTAATTTTGCAAAATATTTAGTTGCTTTAGCAACTTTAAATCCAAATATTATTGATAGAGAAAAAACTTATAATTTAGGAGAATTAACCTTAAAAGATGGTATAGATAATTTTAGCATTAAAACTATACAAAAAAATCAAAGTTTTATGGATTTTTTGATAGCTCCAAATTCTGTTTTAAATCAAAATAAAGGATTTTCTGCTTCAAGTATAAGTTTGCAAGAAACTTCAGCTGTAGATGGTTTTAATAAAAATAATATGGCGTATTTTTCAAATCTATTTTTAGCCAATGAAAAAATTTATCAACATTTACAAATTCTAATTCTTGTTTTAGTTGGTGGATTTTTTCTTACTTCAATTAGTGCAGAAAAAATTCAAGCTTACTTAGAAAATAGGGGCGAAAATGAAGGAAAGCAAAAATTTTTACATAAATTTTATATTCCAATGATTATGATAGGAACATTTTTTATGCCTATACCCGAAGGAAATGGTTTAGCTCACTCAACAATTATGCAAAACGTCATTAGATATTTTGCATTAAAATCAACAGATATTGCAGATATGGCTAGTGCAATTGGTGGAAAAACCTATATGGATAAAATTTATAAAAGTATAGGTGGAGTAAATATTCAAGGTATTAAAGCCTTATTAGAAAAAAAGAAAGAAAATGAGTTTCTTATAAGTTAAGGAGATGAAATTTATAAAAAAACTTGTTCTTTAAGATATAAAAACCAACTATCTGCTATTAGAGAAAGCTATATCACTTCTTTAACAGATGAAGATAAAGAAAAAATAAAACGATTTTTAGCTGAAGATAGTAATGATATGGCAGGAAAAAATGGCGATATTTCCTTGGAAGCTTGTATAGCTTTAGAAGCTGATATTTTAAAAGCAAGAAATGAAATAACTAAAATAAATTCTCAAATGGAAAAAATTGATAAATTAAGAGATAACACTCAAAAAATCAATGAAATGAAAAATCTTGATGCTTATTTTGCAGTAAGAGAAATGCAACTTGGATGGATAAATTCTTTATTTACGCCAAGTAGTGCAATTTTAGCAGAAGTAACTATGTTTAAAGAAGAGCAAGGTGATGAAGATGAACAAAAAGAAAGGATGATTAAAGCAACTAAAAAAATATTCAAAACACTAAAGAAAATATAAATAAAGGAGATATTGAAATTAGTAAAGATGATATTACAGATAGCTCTTTAGGATGGATAGCAGGTAAATTAGTATGGATGATGTTACCAGGAGCTTCAACTATAAAAGATTTTGTAATGGAAAATACTGGAAAATTCATGGCTGTAATTCAAGCAGCAGCGGCTTCTACTGTGCCAATCATAGGAACAGTAGGTGGAGCTATCGTTGGATACATAACAGGAACAGTTGCCTCAACAATTACAGGATATGCTATAGCTATAATGTTAATAGAATGGACTTTTCAAAAAATACCATTATTGGTTTGCACTACAGCTTCTATTATAATATTTGTATCTTATTTAGTTTCTTTGATAAAATATTTTTATATTTCACCATTCGTTGTAGCTTTCTCCTTAGCAACTAAAAGAATGGATAAAATTATTGAATTCTTAATTAATGGCATGGCTATATTTTTAAAACCCGTATTAATTATTCTCTTTATATATTTATCATTATTTATAAATGTTTTAGTAGACGAATTTTTCTTATTTGTTTCTGTAGAACAATTTACAGGAATTAAAACTAGCGTATATAATTTTCACACTAACTTTATTATAGGTGCAATCACAGGCTTATTAACCATATTTGCAAAAATTGCTTCAGCGGTAATTATGTGGAATTTAATTATTAAAGGGTCTTCATGGGCTTTATCATTAGTAGGTATTGATGGAAAACAAAGTGAAATGATTTCTCAAGGTATGGAAAACACTTTAAACAAGAGAGCAAATATTGTTTAAAGAAATCTCAACTAAACCAAATATATACAAAGGAATAAAATGAAAAAAAATATATAGAACTTGAAAGAAAAGAAGGACAAATCAATGACATTCCATACGCTATTTTGAAAGTTGAATATCCTAATCTAAAAGAATTAAAAGATAAGGATTTATTAATGCAAAATGACAAAGGACAATGGCTTTGTGGCTATATTGGCTTAAAACACGAACAAGAATTAGATTTTAATAAGTTGAAAAATGAAGTTTGTATAGCCCCTATTTATTTAGAAAAATTTGACACTGATTTATTTGAAAAAGACGAGAATATTACTAAAATCATATTTTTTGATCAAAATCATTCTTGGAATAAAAGTAGGATAAATACTCAGTTAGATGAAGATTTATGCTTAAAAGATATTGAAAAAGTAGTAAATCACATTATTAATTTTAACAAAAATAATATAAAAGAAGAAAATTCCAATAAAGAATATAAATTTCAAAGGAGAAGAAAATGACAAAAATAGATTATTATAATTTTTTAGATGAAGCAGATTACTTAATGAAAAAATACAAAGAAGAACAAAAGGAGCTTACAGAAGAAGTATTTTTAAATTTTTTAAAAGAAATGGTAGAAAAATACAATCTTAATAAAAGAAAATATGATTTTTTTGTGCTTCATAATAATTTTTTCTTTGTAACAAAAAACAAGCAATGTTACACAATAATCAGCTTTGAAAAAGACAAAGATAGAAAAATAGATTTTTCAGGATATAGCCTTGAAACAAAAGAATAAGGACAAAAATATTTTGAAGAAAATTTTAAAGAATATGAGAAAGTTGATTTTTTATGGAAAACATAAAATTTGAGAAAAAATTAAAAGAATTAGAACTTACAAAAAAAAGAATTTGTAAATATGGAAAGAGTAACTATGTTAAAATTACAAATCCAAACGCAACAAAAAAAGATATAGAAAAGAATAAAAAGAAAATGGTAGAAGAGAAAGAAAGTAAGGGGAGCAATCTTATACAATTAAGAATTAGCGATAAGACGAAAGAATACCTTCAAGAGAGAGCTGACAGCTTAGGTTTTCCTTTAAATACATATATTTATCATCTTATTATGAAAGATATGGAAACTTTTAATCGAAAGTGATTAAAAGTTTTTTCGAAAAATGCTAAACTCAAAGAAACACTAGATAAAAAAGCTGAAGAGTTAGGCATTAACACAACTCAACCCATAAAAACATTTTAATTATCAGAAATATCACAAAATTTCCTTCGCAAATTACACTCAACGCTAAGTATACTATAATGATCATTATAATTTATAATCATTATATCAGCATATTCATATCTTCCATTTTCAATTTCTTTTTTAGATTCTTTTTGTGAATTTAAAAGAAAATTATAATCTCTTTCTTTAAGTGTTTTAATATTTTTTATTTCGCTTAAATCAATTAAAGAATACTTTCCACTTGTTTTATACTCTTCATCAATTTTTTTAAGTGCAAATTCATATCCTTCTTTACTTCCTTGCTCTGAATTATAAGTATATTCTTTAAGTTTAGGTTCTCCACAACCTATAAAAATTAAAGATAATCCAAAAATAATTAAATGCAAACTTTTTTCTTTTTTCATTTTAGTTCCTTCTTATTTTATCTTTTAAATTTTCTTGATATTCATTTTTTTCATTTTTTAGAGCGAAATGTTTTCTTTTTTCTAGTTCATTTTTAACTTCTTTTATTACTATTGTGTCAAATTTTTCAAAGTTTTTATAATAACAAGCTTCTTCCAAAGCTTGAAAGTATTCTTCTTTTGAAGAATACTTAATATTGATAGGTGGATAATTATTTTTAACAAGCTCATAATTCATTAAAAGCCTTGACATTCTTCCATTACCATCAATAAATGGGTGTATTCTAACAAAGTCAATATGTATTCTTGAAGCTCTAATAATAGGGTGTAAATTTTGTGCTTCATTCTCATACCAATTTAAAAAGTTTTTCATTTCAAAATCAATACTCAAATAATCAGGTGGAATATGTTTTGCACCGCTAATCACTACATTAGCCTTTCTATATACTCCAGCATTCTTTATATCAATTGTTTGTAAAATAATTTGATGTAAAGATTTAATATCAAATTCATTTAAAATTGTATTAGCATTTGCAAGTTCTAACATAAAATCAATAGCATGTGAATGGTTTATGGTTTCTAAGTGTTCTTTTACACTTTTTCCTGCAATAGTCATACCTTCAAGCACTGCTTTTGTTTCAAATAAGGTAAGTGTATTTCCTTCGATTGCATTAGAATCATTTGTATATCTTAATTTAAAATCTTCTTCTAGTGATTTTTTAGTTTCAAAAGCTAGTTTGTGTTCTTTCAAAAAATCTTTTAGAATATCAATTTCCTTTAGAACATCTTTTAAATTCATTTTCTTTTCCTATTTTTTATAATGATAGAATATTTTTTTATTTTATCAATTTTTCTATTAATTTAACCATCCCAATACAAAAAACAGATATTTCTCCATATAAGACAGAAATTCCCTAACTTTTCTTTTGTTATTCATTTTTTCTCCTTTTATTCCAAAGATAATCAATATTATATAGTATTATATTATAAAATTTTCACTCCTTAACTTCTAATAACTCCTTGTTTTCATGGATATTGCCTACGATTTCAAAATTATAATAATATTTTTCATAATAAGTTATTTCTCCACCTTGTTCCGCATCTTCATCTATATTCGATGTAAGCACAAAACCATTTTTCCCAAATTTAACAATACCCATATATTTTTGCCAAAAATGATAAGCTGTGATAAATGTATAAAAAGATTTATTTTTTATGAAAAATTAGAGAATTAATGAGAGTAATTTTACTATTTGATTAATTCTAAAATATCTCTTTTTTTGTTAAGTTCAAGTTGTCTAGAATAATAAAAATATTTGGTCAAAACCAAAATTCCTATATGGAATTCTTTTTTCTTATCTAAAAATTTCTTAATATATTGATGAGCATTATTAATAATTTCCAATGCATCTTTTGGGCGACTTTTAAAATATTCAATTACTGCTGACAAATTCTCATTATCAATCAAAGCAAAGTGATAATTTGGTTTTAAAGTTCCTTCCATAAACCAAGTTTCGCAAGTTATTTTTGGAGCTAAAACTAAAGAATTAGAATTCATAGCCCATTTTAAGTTGCTTGCTACATCGTTACCCTCTAAAGAAATTATAAATTTATATTTCATTTGTTCTTTTTTGTTTAAAAAGTTTTTTTCCATTGGCTAGGTTGTTTTGAAGTATCTCCTATATCGCAAAAAGTTCTACCAAAATAAGAATCAAAAATTCTTTTCGATGTTTTTGATATACTGCTCCTCTAAATATCGCTATATCCTTTTTATTTTCATAGTTTATGTTATCTTTTAAAAAGCAAAAGTGCCTATTTTTATCAAGTTTTAATAAAATATTATTTATATTATTTTCCAAAGATCTCGATTTGCAAATAGTTGCTTCTTTAAAAGTATGTCTTACATCGCCAAATTCTTTATTCCATAAAAATTCATCTTTAAAGTATTTACTGATTTCATAAGCATCAAAAGCATAAGAGGTGCTTTTAAAAGGAAATTTTCCTATTTTTTCCTTTGCTGTAGGTGTAAAAAATTCATCTATTTGATTATAATATTTAACTCGAGTTTGTATTTCTTCTAAGTCTTTAATATTGTATTTTTATCTAAATTTATTTGAAAAAAATATCTTGGTATAAAAGATATTCCCATTCCTTTTAAATTTATCAAAAGTCTTGATTGTAGCATTATAAAAAACCTAATAAATAAAATTTTTAATATTTTATCAAAAATTTAAGAATTTGTAAACAATAAAATAACTTTTGACAAAACAATAATTTTTAAATATTAAAAATAAGAATGGCAGACAGGAAGGGATTCGAACCCTCGAAAGCTTGCACTTTACACGCGTTCCAGGCGTGCTCCTTCAACCGCTCGGACACCTGTCTATGAAATAAAGCGTTCATTATATCTATAAAAGCTTTAAAAATAAAGAAATTTTTTAAATATTGAAAATAAAATTATTTTTTTTAAAAAATCAGAAAATTTTTAGTAAAAAGTAGTATAATTATATTTTTATTTTTAGTCAGGGTAGCTCAGCTGGTTAGAGCGCTGGTCTCATAAGCCGGAGGTCGGGAGTTCAAGTCTCCCCCTTGACACCATTAAATGTAATAATTATTTTTTTTCTTTTGTTACTACAAAAACAATTCCACCAAAACCTATAATCACAACAGCTGTTATAAAAACGATTTCAAAAATATCTAGCATTGTCATTGTTCTTTTGCCCTTTCTTTAAGCTGTCCACAAGCAGCTGAGATATCAAGCCCTTTACTTTCTCTTATAGTACAAGTTACACCTTTATTGCTGAGTAAATCTTGAAATTTAATCGCGTTTTCTAAACTAGGGCGTTTATATAAGCTTCCTTCATGTGGATTAAAGAGTATTAAATTCACTTTAGCTTTAATGCCATTTAAAAGCTTGACTAATTCTTTAGCGTGTTCAAGCTTATCATTGATACCATCAATTAAAAGATATTCAAACATTACCCTTTTTCTTTGATCTATAGGAAATTCACGCACCGCATCCATAATCGCAGCGATATTATAAGCTTTATTGATAGGCATAAGCTCAGTTCGAAGCTCATCATTAACTGCATGCAATGATATAGCAAGTAAAGCACCTAAATTCATTTGACCTAATTCTTTGATTTGTTTTGCTAAACCGCTAGTACTGATGGTTTGACGGCGTGGGCTTATGGCAAGTCCATCATTTTGTGATAAAATTTTTACCGCTTTAGAAACATTTTTAAGATTATCCAAAGGCTCACCCATACCCATATATACTATATTTACACGGCGTTCGTAAGGGATATTGTTTTGTTTTTTGATCCATAAAATTTGTCCGACTATCTCCCCTGCACTTAAATTTCTTTTCAAACCACCCTTGGCAGTAAGACAAAAACTACAGCCACTTTTACAACCCACTTGAGAAGAAACACAGATAGTATATCTCGCATGAGAAATTCTTTTGCCTTCCGCGTCTATTTTTTCTTCTTTCATAGGCAAAAGCACACTTTCTACCCTTAAACCATCAACGAGTTCAAAAAGATATTTTATACTTCCATCTTTACTTTGCTCATTTTTAACGCATTTTACAGGAGAGAAATGAAAATTTTGTGCAAGTTCTAAACGTAGATCTTTTGGTAAACTTGACATATCGGAAAAATTATTGGCGTATTTTTGATAAATCCATTGATAAATTTGTTTCACACGAAACATCGGTTTGATTTTTTCTCCTAATTCTTCAGGTAAAAAATCTAAAATATTAACAAGCTCTTTCAAAATTATTTTCCTTTTTGAATTTTTAAATATAATGATATTTTTTTAAGTATTCTTCTAATTTTTCTTTTGCCTTTTGATGATTTTTTATAAAATCTTCGTGAGCGTTTTCATTGCAAAAATTTGTTGCACACAAAATACACTCTGCATCAATATTTAAATTTTTAGCTACGCTCAAAACAGAAAAGGCTTCCATATTTTCTGCAAAAAAACCTAATTTTGAAAATTCTTTTGCTGCTTTTGAATTTTGACAAATATAATTTGAAGAATTGATTTTGATTGTTTCACGAGAAACATTTTCTTTTTCTAAGCAAATTTCATATTTTGCAGGAGTATAAAAAGCATGTGAAATTTTAGAAAATTCTACATTAAAAGCATGTGAACTTCTATAAATTTCTAAAATTTCCCCCTTATCATAAAGCCCACAAGTTCCTATAAATATAAGTTTTGATGGTTTTTCTTTGAAGCAAAGTTGACTCAAATGAAAAGCTGATTCAACCAAACCTATGCCTATAGCTTTTGCAAAAGAAAAATTTTCATTTCCACCCGCACAAACAATCATTTTGATCCTTATGAAATTTTACAAAAAATAATTCTACCTAAAAAGACTTAATTAAGAATTTTTAGATAAAATTATTTCTTATGGTTAAAGCAAAAAAACAATACGGACAAAATTTTTTAATCGATAAAAGCGTATTAGCAAAAATCATCCAAGCCATACCCAAAGAGATGAACAATATCATTGAGATTGGGCCTGGCTTAGGTGATTTAACGCAAGAACTTTTAAAAATTTCTCAAGTAAAAGCTTATGAAATCGATAATGATCTCATACCTATTTTAAAAAAGAAATTTCAAAAAGAACTTGAATGTGGAAAATTTAACTTGATCCATCAAGACGCAAGCGAAGCTTTTAATCCTAGTCTTGATGAAAAACCATATTTTTTGGTTGCAAATTTGCCTTATTATGTTGCAAGTCACATTATATTAAAAGCTTTAGAAGATAAAAATTGTCTAGGGCTTATTGTAATGGTGCAAAAAGAAATGGCTGAAAAATTCTGCGCTAAAGAAGGAAATAGTGAGTTTTCTTCCTTGGGCGTTTTAAGTGCAATGATTTGCGAAAGAAAAATGCTTTTTGATGTTGATCCACAATGTTTTAATCCGCCGCCAAAAGTTATGTCAGCGGTGATGAGTTTGATTAAAACTAAGGATTTTGATGAACTTTGCGAAATAGAAAATTTCAAAAATTTTCTAAAAGACTGTTTTAAAGCTCCTAGAAAACAACTCTTAGGAAATTTAAAAACATATAAAGTAAAAGTTTTAGAAGTTTTAAGTGCTCTTGGCTTAAAAGAAAACATCAGACCACATGAAATTTGCGTTAATTCATACCTTAAAATTTATGACAAATTAAAGGATGAATATGGACGAAAACAAAGAGATAAATAAAAATGAACAAAATCCGAACTCAAATTCAAAAAACAATAAACGCTATAAATATAAAAATCGTAGAAAAAAATTAGCTGATTCTTTGCAAAATGAAAACGATACTCCAAAAATCGATCAAAATTCTAACAAGGAAAATTCTGAAAACTCAGAAAATAAAACTGAGAAAAAAAAGAAGAAAAATCGTAATCTTCCTTCAAAACTCACAGGCAATGAAGATTGGCAAATCGCTCTTGCAGAATGTATAGAAGCTAACCGTGTTTCACATGAAAACCGCTTACACCCCTTAAAATATAATAATTCTAGCGAACATAAAATCCGCATCACTCCTTTAGGAGGCTTAGGGGAAATTGGTGGAAATATCAGTGTTTTTGAAACTAATAAAGACGCAATTATAGTAGATATAGGTATGAGTTTTCCAGATGGGACTATGCATGGGGTAGATATTATCATCCCTGATTTTGACTATGTAAGAAAAATTAAAGATAAAATTCGCGGTATAGTGATCACTCATGCACACGAAGATCATATCGGTGCGGTGCCTTATTTCTTTAAAGAATTTCAATTTCCTATCTACGCTACACCTTTGGCTTTAGGAATGATTTCAAACAAATTTGAAGAACATGGCTTAAAAGCAGAACGCAAATGGTTTCGTCCTGTAGAAAAACGTAAAGTTTATGAAATAGGTGAATTTGATATAGAGTGGATCCACATCACGCATTCTATCATTGATGCTTCAGCACTTGCGATCAAAACAAAAGCAGGAACGATTATCCACACAGGTGATTTTAAAATTGATCAAACTCCAATCGATGGCTATCCAACAGACTTAGGACGTTTGGCACATTATGGAGAAGAAGGGGTTTTATGTCTTTTAAGCGATAGTACAAATTCGTACAAAGAAGGTTATACAAAAAGTGAAAGCTCCGTAGGGCCAACTTTTGATCAAATCTTTGCACGTACCAAAGGCAGGGTGATCATGAGCACTTTTAGTTCTAATATCCACCGCGTTTATCAAGCTATCACTTATGGTTTAAAATACGGTAGAAAAGTTTGTGTGATCGGTCGTTCTATGGAAAGAAATCTTTATACTACTATGGAATTAGGCTATATCAAACTTGATAGAAAAATTTTCATCGATGCTGATGAAGTAAGCAAATATAAAGACAATGAAGTGCTTATCGTAACTACAGGAAGTCAAGGTGAAACTATGAGTGCGCTTTATAGAATGGCAACAGATGAGCATAAATTTATAAAGATTAAGCCTACAGATCAAGTAATCATTTCAGCTAAAGCTATACCAGGAAATGAAGCAAGCGTTTCTGCAGTGCTTGACTATCTTTTAAAAGCAGGAGCTAAAGTAGCGTATCAAGAATTTAGTGAAATTCATGTAAGCGGACACGCTAGTATAGAAGAGCAAAAGCTTATGCTAACTCTTACTAAACCTAAATTTTTCTTACCGGTTCATGGGGAATACAACCATATCACCAAACACAAAGAAACAGCAATGAAGTGCGGTATCCCTGAAAGAAATATTTATCTTATGAGTGATGGCGATCAAGTAGAACTTTGCCAAAAATATGTCAAACGCATAAAAACCGTAAAAACAGGTAAAGTTTTTGTAGATAATCAAATCAACAAACAAATCGCCGATGATGTAGTTATAGATCGCCAAAAACTTGCAGATAGTGGTATAGTAGTTATTATCGCACAAATTGACAAAGCTACAAAAACACTGATCAACAAACCAAGAGTATTTAGCTATGGGCTAGTAGCTGACAAACACGACCATGCTTTTAGCAAAGATATGGCTGAAGTTTTAGGACAATTTTTCATCAATGTTAAAGATGAAGTACTCAATGATCCAAGATTTTTAGAAAATCAAATCCGCCAAGTTTTAAGAAAACACATCTTTAGAAAGATTAAAAAATACCCAACCATAGTTCCAACTATTTTTGTAATGTAAAAAAGGGCAAAAACGCCCTTTTTAAGGAAGATCAAATGAGAATTAATAAATTTATATCCCATAACACCCGCTATTCACGCCGTGAAGCCGATGAACTTATCAAACAAGGCTTAGTAAAAATAAACAACAAAATTGCCCTTTTAAGCGATGAAGTTAAATTTGATGATAAAGTTTTTGTTAAAGGTAAAAGAGTGCAAAAAAGAACGCAATTTAGCGTGATAATCTACCATAAACAAAAAGGTGAAATTGTCAGTAAAAAAGACGATCGTGGAAGAAAAACTATATATGATACCTTGCCAAGACAATTTAGTACTTGGCTTAGCGTAGGCAGGCTGGATTATGCAAGTGAAGGCTTACTTTTGCTTACAGATTCTCCTGTGATTGCCGATGCTTTAATGCATAGCGATTTAGAAAGAGAATACTACCTTAAAGTTAAAGGCACGGTGAGCAAACAAGTCATCGAAGCCATGCAAAATGGACTTGAGATTAAAAATGAAAAAAAAGGCGCGCATGCAAAAACTAAAATTACCTCTATGAGTTTTGCTCCTTTTATAGACTTTGAAATTTTTGGATCAAGTGGAGGCTATACTAAGCTTAGAGTGGTTATAAATGAAGGTAAAAATAGAGAGCTTAGACGCTTTTTTGGACATTTTGATCTTGAGGTTATGGATCTTAAGCGTGTTGCTTTTGGGGCTTTAGATCTTGGTATGTTAAAGGCGGGAAAACACCGTTATTTAGAAAATGGCGAATATGAAAAATTAAGAGATTTTTTGAAATTTAATGAAATAAGATATTGATCATTATATACAAAAATTTAAAAAATAATGATAATTTTTAAATTCTAAAAATTCTATTATTATCCTTTTTAAAAGGAAAATAATAGAAAAATTTCATCAAATTCCTTGACTTTGAAAACAAGATTTTATATACTCTCATTTCAATTTTTATAAATTGGTTAGTTTTTAACTAACGAGTTCTTTTTAAAGGAAATATTATGGAAAGAATTAGGCTTAAGCTAAAAGCTTATGACCATCGAGTACTAGACAGAACAGTTGCAGCAATCGTAGAAGCTGTTAAAAGAACAGGTGCGGATATCAGAGGTCCGATACCAATGCCTACTAAAATCAAACGCTATACAGTTTTAAAATCTCCACACATTAACAAAGATTCTCGTGAGCAGTTTGAGATAAGAATTCACGCGCGTATGCTAGATATAGTAGCAGCGACTCCAGATACAGTTGATTCTTTAACTAAGCTTGATTTAGCGCCAGAAGTAAGCGTTGAAGTAAGAGCTATGGGTAAGTAAGGATAAGATATGGAATATATTGTAGAAAAAATCGGAATGAGCAGAACAATTACTAATCCAAGTATCGCTGTAACTTTACTAAGAGTTGTAAATGCAAAAGTATGTGAAGTTGAAGGCGGAAAGGCTTTAGTAGCATATCCAAAAGGTAAAGCAAGTAATAAATGTGTCGCAGGACAACAAAAAAAGTATAATCTTTCTGCAGAATACAATAGATTTGCGACTTTAGAAGTAGCAAATACTGAAGCAGGAGATTTAGATGAAACTCCATTAAATGAAGCAAAAATTTTAAAAGTAAGCTTTAACACCAAAGGTAGAGGTTATAGCGGTGTTATGAAAAGACATAACTTTGCAGGGGGTCCAGCAAGTCACGGTTCGAGATTTCATAGACGCCACGGATCTATTGGTAATAGAGAATGGCCAGGTCGTGTTCAACCAGGTATGAAAATGGCAGGACACTATGGAAATACTAAAGTAACCGTTAAAAACGAAGTTGTATCTTATGATGCTGAAAACAAAATTTTAGTAGTTAAGGGTGCAGTACCAGGTTATAATGGTGCTATGGGTAAAATAAGGATTGCAAAATGAGTAAAGTAGTTGTTTTAAATGATAAATTAGAAAAAGCAGGTGAACTTGATTTACCTTCAAAATATGCGGAAGTAAATCCACACAATCTTTACTTATATGTAAAATCTTACCTTGCAAGTTTAAGAGCAAATACAGCTCATACTAAAGGTAGAAGTGATGTAAGCGGTGGTGGTAAAAAACCTTGGAGACAAAAAGGTCGTGGCGGTGCTAGAGCGGGTTCAACAAGAACTAACGTTTGGGTAGGCGGTGCGGTTGCTTTTGGTCCAACAAATGAAAGAAACTACTTCCAAAAAGTAAATAAAAAACAAAAAAGATTGGCGCTTGAAAGAGCTTTAGCAGATAAAGCAGCTAAAGGTGTGTTATTTACTGCTGATTCTTTGGCTATTGAAAGTGGTAAAACAAAAGATGCAAACGCTGTGATTAAAAAACTTGGCGTCAAAGATGCTTTAATCGTTAAAGATTTACTAGATGAAAAAACACTTTTAGCTTACAGAAATTTAGCAAATTGCTATGTAGTTGATGTAACTGAAGTAAATGCTTATTTAGTATCTGTATTTAATGCTGTTATCATAGAAAAATCAGCGTTAGAATCTATTACAAAAGAGGGATAATTATGGCAGATATTACTGATATAAAGACTATACTTTACACAGAAAAAAGTTTGAATTTGCAAGAGCAAGGTGTCGTAGTTATTCAAACTTCACCAAAGATGACTAAAACAGGCTTAAAAGCGGTTTTAAAAGAGTATTTTGGTGTAACTCCAAAAAGCATCAATTCATTAAGAATGGATGGAAAAGTTAAGCGTTTTAGAGGTCGTTTAGGTCAAAGAAACGATTACAAAAAATTCTATGTTAAGCTACCTGAAGGTGTTAGCTTAGAAAATACGGAGGCTTAAGATGGCAATTAAAACTTATAAACCATATACTCCAAGTAGAAGATATATCACAGGTTTAAGTTCTGAAGATATTACAGCTAAACCAAGTGTGCGCTCACTACTTGTTAAACTTCCAGTGCACGCAGGTCGTAATAGCTATGGAAGAATTACAAGTCGTCATAAAGAAGCGGGTACTAAAAAACTTTACAGAATTATTGATTTTAAACGCCGTAAATTTGGTATAGAAGGCAAAGTAGAAGCAATCGAGTATGATCCATATAGAAATTGTAGAATTGCTTTGATTGCTTATAAAGATGGGGAAAAAAGATATATTCTTCAACCACGTGGATTAAGCGTTGGCGATATTGTTGCAGCTGCTGAAAGCGGACTTGATATTAAACCAGGTAATGCAATGAAACTTAAAAACATTCCTGTGGGTACTATTGTTCATAATGTTGAGTTAAAGCCAGGTAAAGGCGGTCAAATGATTCGTTCTGCGGGTGCTTACGCACAACTTATGGGTAAAGAAGAAAAATATGTTATTTTAAGACTTGCAAGCGGCGAAATGAGACAAGTTTTAGCTGAATGTATGGCAAGTATCGGCGAAGTAGGTAACGAAGAATGGGCTAATGTAACTATCGGTAAAGCAGGTAGAAATCGCCATAGAGGTATCCGTCCACAAACTCGTGGTTCTGCTATGAACCCAGTAGATCACCCGCACGGTGGGGGTGAAGGTAAGAAAAATTCAGGCCGTCATCCAGTAACTCCATGGGGTAAACCAACCAAAGGTGCGAAAACTCGTCGTAAAAAAGCTAGCGATAAGCTAATAATTTCAAGAAGAAAAGGAAAGTAAGATGGCTAGATCACTAAAAAAAGGTCCTTTTGTTGATGATCATGTAATGAAAAAAGTCATCGCTGCTAAAAAGGCTAATGATAATAAACCAATTAAAACTTGGTCAAGAAGAAGCACAATTACTCCTGATATGATAGGACTTACATTTAATGTTCATAATGGTAAAAGCTTTATTCCAGTTTATATTACTGAAAATCATATCGGTTATAAGCTTGGTGAATTTGCTCCAACACGCACATTTAAAGGGCATAAAGGCTCTGTGCAAAAGAAAATTGGTAAGTAAGGGATAAGATATGAGTAAAGCATTAATTAAATTCATAAGATTATCTCCAACTAAAGCAAGATTGATTGCTAGGGAAGTTCAGGGGATGAATGCAGAATTAGCTATGGCTAGTTTAAAATTTATGCCAAATAAAGGTGCAAAATATATCGCAAACGCAATTTCAAGTGCAGTAGCAAATGGTGGCTTTGAAGCAAACGAAGTGGTTGTAAAAAGTTGTCGCGTGGATGCAGCTGCGGTGTTGAAAAGATTTAGACCAAGAGCTAGAGGAAGTGCAAGTCGTATTAGAAAACCAACTTCACATATTTTAGTAGAAGTGGCAAAAGCAGAAGTGAAAGCTGAAGAGAAAAAAGCAGTAGCTAAAAAAACTACTACAACAAAAGCTCCAGCTAAAAAAACAACAAGCACTAAAAAAGCAACAGCGAAAAAGGAAAGCTAATGGGACAAAAAGTTAATCCAATTGGTCTAAGACTAGGAATCAATAGAAACTGGGAATCAAGATGGTTTCCAACTAAAGCAAATTTAGTAGAAAATATCGGTGAAGATTACAAAATCAGAGCTTTCTTAAAAAGAAAACTTTATTACGCAGGAATTAGCCAAATTTTAGTAGAAAGAACTGCTAAAAAACTTCGCGTTACTGTAGTTGCTGCAAGACCAGGTATCATCATCGGTAAAAAAGGTAGTGATGTTGATAATTTAAGAAAAGAATTGCAAGATTTAATCGGTAAAGATGTAAATATCAATATCAAAGAAGAAAGAAAAGCAGGAGCTTCAGCTCAACTTGCTGCTGAAAGTGTTGCAACTCAACTTGAAAAAAGAATTGCTTTTAGAAGAGCAATGAAAAAAGTAATTCAAGGCGCGCAAAAAGCAGGCGCTAAAGGGATTAAAGTTTCAGTTTCTGGTCGTTTAGGCGGTGCTGAAATGGCAAGAACAGAATGGTATCTTGAAGGACGCGTTCCACTTCATACTTTAAGAGCAAAAATCGATTATGGTTTTGCAGAAGCTAGAACTACTTATGGAAACATAGGGGTTAAAGTATGGATCTTTAAAGGTGAGGTATTACACAAAGGTATGCAACCTGAAAAAACTGAAGAAAGTGCTCCAGCTAAAAAGCCAAGACGCACAAGAAGGGGTAAATAATCATGTTAATGCCAAAAAGAACTAAATATCGCAAAATGATGAAAGGGCGTAACAGAGGTTATGCTAATCGTGGAACAGAATTTACTTTTGGTGAATTTGCATTAAAAGCAACTGAAGCAGGACGCATTAACTCACGCCAAATCGAAGCAGCGCGTATTGCTTTAACTCGTTTCGTTAAAAGACAAGGAAAAACTTGGATTAGAGTTTTCCCAGATAAGCCTTTGACAAAAAAACCTTTAGAAACTCGTATGGGTAAAGGTAAAGGTGCTGTTGAGGAATGGGTAATGAATATCAAGCCAGGCCGTATCATTTATGAAATGGCAGGAGTAAGCGAAGAAATGGCAAGAGAAGCATTGACTTTAGCTATGCATAAACTTCCATTTAAAACTAAGTTTGTTACAAGAGAGAGCCAAAATGAAATATACTGAGATTAAAGATAAAACAGCAGCTGAGCTTGCAACAATGCTAAAAGAAAAAAAGGTGCTTTTATTCACTTTAAAACAAAAGCTAAAAACAATGCAACTTACTAATCCAAAAGAGATTAGCCAAGTAAAAAAAGACATTGCTAGAATAAATACAGCAATTAACGCTTTAAGATAAGGATAGAGAAAATGGCATTTAAAAGAGAAATTCAAGGCGTTGTTGTTAAAATCGCTGGTGAAAAAACCGCAAGTGTTTTGGTTGAAAGAAAAGTGGTTCATCCAAGATATAGAAAAATTGTTAAACGCTTTAAAAAATATCTAATTCATGATGAGAGAAATGAAGTTAAAGTGGGTGATACTGTTGTTGCAGTAGAATGCAGACCACTTTCAAAAAGAAAATCATTTCGCTTAAAATCTGTATTAGCTACAGGAGTTGAGTAATGATTCAAAGTTTTACAAGACTTGCAGTTGCTGATAATAGCGGTGCAAAAGAATTAATGTGTATCAAGGTTTTAGGGGGTAGCAAAAGAAGATACGCTACCGTAGGTGATGTAATCGTTGCATCTGTTAAAAAAGCTTTACCAAATGGAAAAGTTAAAAAAGGTCAAGTGGTAAAAGCGGTTATCGTTAGAACTAAAAAAGAAATTCATAGAGATAATGGTTCTTTGATTCGTTTTGATGAAAATGCTGCGGTTATTCTTGACAACAAAAGAGAGCCTATCGGAACTCGTATCTTTGGGCCAGTGGGCAGAGAAGTTAGATATGGTGGCTTTATGAAAATCGTTTCACTAGCACCGGAGGTATTATAATGGCGGTTAAATTAAAAATCAAAAAAGGTGATAGCGTTAAGGTTATCACAGGCGATGATAAAGGTAAAACAGGTAAAGTTTTAGCGGTATATCCAAAAACACTTAAAGTGGTAGTTGAAGGATGTAAAATCGCTAAAAAAGCTATTAAGCCGAGTGAGAAAAACCCAAATGGTGGTTTTATCAATAAAGAAATGCCAATGGATATTTCCAATGTGGCAAAAGTTCAGGAGTAAGCGATGATGAGATTAAAAGAAAAATACAATCAAAGCATTAAACCTGCATTGGTTAAAGAATTTGATATTAAAAATCCTATGCTTATCCCTGTGATCGAAAAAGTAGTTATCAGCGTAGGTGCTGGTGAGTTGGCTAAAGATCAAAAAGTATTGCAAAATGTTGCAGATACTATTTCTTTAATTGCAGGACAAAAGGCTGTGATTACTAAAGCTAAAAAATCAGTTGCAGGATTTAAAGTTCGCGAAGGTTTTCCTGTGGGTGTAATGGTAACTTTAAGAAAAGAAAATATGTATGCTTTTCTTGATAAATTAATTTCTATTGCTTTGCCAAGGGTGAAAGACTTTAGAGGTTTAAGTAGAGATGGTTTTGATGGACGCGGAAACTATAACTTCGGTCTTGATGAGCAGTTGATGTTCCCAGAAGTGGAGTATGATAAAATTTTAAGAACTCATGGTATGAATATTTCTATAGTTACAACAGCACAAAATGACAAACAGGCACAAAAGTTATTAGAACTTATCGGTGTGCCATTTACAAAAGGAAAGTAAGATGGCTAAAAAATCAATGATTGCAAAAGCGGCACGCAAGCCTAAATTTAAGGTTAGAGCTTATACGAGATGCCAAATTTGTGGGCGTCCGCATTCGGTTTATAGAGATTTTGGAATTTGCAGAGTTTGCTTAAGAAAAATGGGCAATGAAGGTTTGATTCCAGGCCTTAAGAAAGCAAGTTGGTAAGGATAAAATATGATAAATGATATTATTTCAGATTCACTCACTCGTATCAGAAATGCAGGAATGAGAAAGCTTGAAACAACCAAGCTTTTACATTCTAAAGTTGTAGAAGCTTTAGTTGGAATTTTTCAAGCTAAGGGCTATATTGAGAGTTTTAATGTTATTGAAGAAGATAAAAAGAAATTTATCAATGTAGTTTTAAAATACGATGAAAAAGGTAAGAGTGTTATCAATGAGCTTAAAAGAATTTCTAAGCCTGGTCGTCGTGTTTATAAAGGTAAAGATGAAATCAAGCGTTTTAAAAACGGTTATGGTACTATCGTAGTTAGCACAAGTCGTGGCGTTTTAGCTAATGATGAAGCTTATAAAGCAGGTGTTGGCGGCGAAATTTTATGTACTATTTGGTAAAAAATCTGCTTTTTATGGCATTGGGTATCCATTCTTTTAAAAAAGTAGAAATATCCTAGACAAATAAAAAGGAAAAATATGTCTCGTATAGGTAAACAACCGATTGCTATTCCAGCAGGAGTAGAAGTAAAATTAGAAGGAAATTTGCTTAAATTTAAAAAAGGAAATTTGGCAAAAGAACTTGATACTAAAGCAAATGTAAATGTTGAGATTAAAGATAATAATATTCTTTTTTCTCCAAAAGGTGAAGATAGACAAAGTAGAGCTTATTGGGGAACTTACAGAGCTTTAGCTTACAATATCGTTGTAGGTTTAACTCAAGGTTTTTCAAAAACTCTTGAAATCAATGGAGTTGGTTATAAAGCAGCTTTAAAAGGTAAAGTTTTAGAACTAAGCCTTGGTTTTTCTCATCCTATTAATTATGATATTCCAGAAGGAATTGAAATTGTAGTGGATAAAAATACTATTACAGTTAAAGGAAGTGATAAACAAGTTGTAGGTCAAGTTGCTGCTCAAATTCGTGAATTTAGACCACCAGAGCCATATAAAGGAAAAGGCGTTAAGTATTCTGATGAACGCATTATCCGCAAAGCTGGTAAGACATCTAAGAAGTAAGGGTAGAATATGAGAGCAAATGTATTAAAAAGAAAACTAACTTTAAGAATCAAAAGAAAAAAAAGAATTAGAGCGAAAATTTCAGGTTGTGAAAATTTTCCAAGAATTTCTGTATTTAAATCGAACAGAACTCTATATATCCAAGCGATTGATGATGCAAAAGCTGTAACTTTAGCAGCAGTTGATGGACGCAAACTTGGCGTTAAAGCAAATAAAGAAGGCGCTAAAAAAATCGCTGCTGAATTTGCTAAAACTTTAAAAACTAAAAAGATAGAACAAGCTGTTTTTGATAGAAATGGTTATGTATATCATGGTGTTATTGCAGTTTTAGCTGAATCTTTAAGAGAAAATGGCATTAGGCTATAAGGGGTAAATCGATGGAAAAATATAATAGAGAAGAATTTGAAGAAGTAATCGTCGATATCGGCAGAGTTACTAAGGTTGTTAAAGGTGGTAGAAGATTTAGATTTACTGCTTTAGTTATCGTTGGAAACCGCAAAGGTTTGGTAGGTGTTGGTTATGGTAAGGCTAAGGAAGTTCCAGATGCTATCCGTAAAGCTGTTGACGATGCGTTTAAAAATATCGTTGAAGTTAAAACTAAAGGCTCAACTATCGCTCATGATGTAGAGGTAAAATACAACGCAAGTAGAATTTTACTTAAACCAGCTAGTGAAGGTACAGGAGTTATCGCGGGTGGTTCTACACGCCCTATCGTCGAGCTTGCAGGTATTAAAGACATCTTAACCAAGTCTTTGGGTTCAAATAATTCAGCTAATGTGGTTCGTGCTACAATCAAAGCTTTAACAATGTTAAAAGGATAAGAAGATGAATTTAACAAAAGCAGCGGGTTCAACGCATAAAACTAAAAGAATTGGTCGTGGTCAAGGTTCTGGCATGGGTAAGACTGCTACTAAAGGGGGTAAAGGTCAAACTGCTAGAAAAGGCTATAATGAAAAAAGAGGTTTTGAAGGGGGTCAACAACCACTTCAAAGAAGACTACCAAAAGTAGGTTTTACTTCTAAAATTCAAAAACCTTATGTAATCAATGTTGAAAAAATCACAGCTGTAAAAGAGCTTAGTGAAATTACATTTGAGAGCATTAAAAGTGTTCACAAAATTTCAAAATCTGTGAATAAAATCAAATTAATTGGTGTAAGTGCAAAAGACTTAGTATCAAAAATCAAAGACGAGAATATTAGCGTCACCGGATCAAAATAATGAATAGAGCATTGACGAATAAGATTTTAATCACCTTAGCATTTTTGTTTGCTTATAGGGTTCTGGCTTATGTGCCAGTTCCTGGCGTCAATGCTGATGTGATTGCGGAATTTTTTAATAACAATCAAAACAATGCTTTGGGTTTATTTAATGTTTTTAGTGGTGGAGCGGCTGAACGCTTTTCTATCATTTCTTTAGGTATTATGCCTTATATTACTGCTTCTATTATTATGGAGCTTCTTGCAGCAACTTTTCCAAATATTGGTAAGATGAAAAAAGAGCGTGATAGTATGCAAAAATATATGCAAATTATCCGTTATGCGACTATTGTGATTACTTTGGTTCAAAGTATAGGCGTTGCTATAGGTTTGCAAAGCTTACATGGTCGTGGTGGCGCAGGGGCTATAATGGTGGAAGATTTAAATATGTTTATCGCACTTTGTGCTATTTCTATGCTTGCAGGAACTATGCTTTTAATGTGGCTTGGCGAACAAATTACACAAAGAGGTATAGGAAATGGTATTTCTTTAATCATTTTTGCAGGTATTGTTTCAGGTATTCCAAGAGCGATTTCAGGAACTGTAGGACAAATTAATTCAGGTGAGATGAATTTCTTAACCGCTTTTGCAATTTTTGCTTTGATTTTAATCACTATAGGCGTGATTATTTATGTAGAACTTGGAGAAAGAAGAATTCCTATTTCTTATTCTCGTAAAGTTGTAATGCAAAATCAAAACAAACGCATTATGAATTATATTCCTATTAAACTCAATCTTAGTGGAGTTATTCCACCGATTTTTGCTAGTGCGATTTTGATGTTTCCAACAACGATTTTACAAACTAGTATAAATCCTTATCTACAAGCCATTAATGACTTTTTAAATCCAAATGGTTATTTGTTTCATGTTTTAACTTTCTTGTTTGTAATTTTCTTTGCTTATTTTTATGCTTCTATTGTATTTAACGCTAAAGACATAGCAGAAAATTTGAAAAAGCAAGGCGGTTTTATCCCTGGAATTCGTCCAGGTGAAGGAACTTCAAATTATCTTAATGAAGTGGCTTCTCGTTTAACTTTATCAGGTTCTATTTATTTAGGGCTTGTTGCAACCTTGCCTTGGGTTTTGGTGAAATTTATGGGTGTGCCTTTTCATTTTGGCGGTACTTCTGTACTTATTGTAGTTCAAGTAGCGCTTGATACAATGAGAAAAATTGAAGCTCAAATTTATATGAGTAAATACCAAACTTTAAGTGCAGTAGGTTTGTAATAAATAAAATTAGCAAGATTTTTCTTGCTAATTTATCCTAGGTTTTTGCTTTAAAAATAAAAACACAATGCACACTATAAAAATTACTATTGACCATATTAAAAAAGCATCTACAAGACCCATTTGCCTAACGATAGGTTGAGAGATAATAGGACTTAAAAATTGTCCTAAAAATATACAACTTGCTAAAATTCCATAAGCCCTAGCGCGAGCATTTTCGGGACAGATTGAAAAAAGATAAGCCGTATTATTTACAAGCATAATACCTCCGCCCATTCCAAGCAAAGCTAAGGCGATTAAAACTGTGAAAAAGCTATCTACTAAAAAAAGCAGCAAAAAAGAACAAGATACGATAAAAAGAGTTAAAACATAGATAGTTTTAATACTTAAGAATTTTATAATATATCTATAGCTTAGAGAGAAAAAACCATAACATAGTGCAGACACAGACATCGAAATACCTATATATTTAGGGTCCAATCTTAAATGTTCTTCTATATAGTAAGGAAGTTGAGTTGGCGAAATATAATAAACTACCATGATAAAAAAACCTATAAAATAGATAGGAAAAAATTGCCAATAATTTGTTTTTGCTTCTATTTTTGTATGATTATAGAATTTAAATTTTCTAGGTTCAAAAAGATAAATGATAGCCATTAAGGTAATTAAAATTCCAAGTCCATACACCAAAAAAGGATAACGCCAAGAATAACTTGAAACAAATCCCGCAATAGAAATAAAAACAGCACCCCCTACCGCACAAAAAAATCCTTGAAGACTTAAAGCATTTTCTCTGCGATTAAAGCCACCGCGACTATAATAATCTCCAAGTAAAGCCGAAGCGCCTGTCATTATAAAAGCAGTTGCCATACCAAAAATAGCTCTTGAAGTCAGTATAGCATAAATATCATTTAAGAAAAAGCCACTTACCCCAGAAATAGTCCAAACCACCATAGCTGGAAGAATGAATTTTAATTTGCCAAATTTATCCATTAAAATACCAGCGAATGGAGATAAAATGACAACAAAAATAGCAGGAATGGTTAAAACTAAGCGAACAAGTATATCAAGATGAGCTAATGTGAAACTTGAAGCAAGAGTAGCGCCACTTTGGGTTAAAAGTTCTTCAAAATGTCTGTTGATAGCAGGCAGAGCAGATGAAATGACTACGCTTCCTAGCATAGTCATAGCGGCCATAGAAAACACAGCCGCTTTAAATCCAGACTTTTCAGTAATTTGAATTATTTTTCTATCCATTTTTGTGTCATTTGGATGAAATTTATAATTTTTGCTATTCATAATTTTTACCTTTTTTATTTTATTATACTCTAAAAATTATGATTTGTATTTAAAATTACTTAAAATTATATTTTATTTATTTTGCTATGATAGTTTTGTTTTTAAAATATTTTAGCCTAATTAAAATATATTTTATAAGTAGAATTTTAAATATTTTTAGCTAAATTCAGCTTTTTATTTAACAAGGGTGTAAAATGAAGAAAAATTTAATCATAGTAGAATCTCCTGCAAAAGCTAAAACCATAGGAAATTTTTTGGGAAAAGATTATGAAGTGATTGCTTCTAAAGGACATATTAGGGATTTACCTAAATCAAGCTTTGGGATTAAAATAGAAGATGATGAATTTATCCCTGAGTATAGAATCACAAGTGATCATAGCGCCTTAGTTAAAGAACTTAAAAGCAAAGCCAAAGATGCCAAAGAAGTTTATCTTGCAACGGATGAGGATAGAGAAGGAGAAGCCATAGCTTATCATATTGCAAAAGCTATAGGCAAAGATGAAAATACCTTACCACGCATCGTTTTCCATGAAATTACTAAAAGTGCTATAGAAAATGCTTTAAAAAATCCAAGAAAATTAGATATGCACTCTGTAAATGCCCAACAAACTAGACGCCTTTTAGATCGCATTGTAGGATATAAACTCAGCCCCTTATTGGGGCAAAAAATTCAAAGAGGACTTAGCGCAGGGCGTGTTCAAAGTGCGGCTTTAAAGATCATAGTCGATCGTGAAAAAGAAATTCGTGCCTTTGTACCACTGGAATATTTTAGCATAGATATGATTTTTCAAAAAGATTTGGATGCAGAACTAGTTGAATTTGATAAAGCTAAGATAGAAAAACTTACCATTATCAATAAAGATCGTGCCAAACTTGTACTGGAAGTTTGTAAAAATGAAGCTTATACTATAAGTGACATTGAAAGCAAAGAAAGAAAAATCGCTCCACCACCTCCTTTTATGACTTCAACTTTACAGCAAAGTGCTAGCAATCGCCTTGGTTTTAACCCTAAAAAAACCATGATGATAGCTCAAAAACTCTACGAAGGAGTAAATACTCACGAGGGCGTGATGGGGGTTATTACCTACATGAGAACTGATAGTTTAAATTTGGCCAAAGAAGCTATAGAGAATGCAAGAAAATTCATACAAGCAAATTTTGGCCAAGACTATCTTCCAAGCAAAGCAAATGTATATACTACAAAGGCCAAAGGCGCCCAAGAAGCACATGAAGCTATACGCCCTACAAATTTAAGTTTTACTCCAGAAATTGCAGCTAAATTTTTAGACAAAGATGAGTTAAAACTTTACACACTTATTTACAATCGCTTTTTAGCCTGTCAGATGAATCCTGCTATTTCTCAAACTCAAAATGTATTTGTAAAAAATGATAGAGCAGTTTTTAAAATAGGCGGTAGAAAAATCCTTTTTGAGGGATATTATAAAGTTTATGGTGATATGGATAAGGATAAAATTTTACCAAATCTTAAAATAGGCCAAAATTTAAAAGTGCAAAATTTAGAAATGAACTCACATTTTACTGAACCTCCTTCAAGGTATTCAGAAGCAGGACTTGTAAAAAAACTTGAAAGTTTAGGCATAGGTCGTCCTTCTACTTATGCTCCAACCATTTCTATACTTACAAGCCGTGATTATGTAAAAATAGACAAAAAACAACTCATTCCTAGCGAGGTTGCTTTTAATGTAACCGAAGTGCTTGAGAAAAATTTTAGCGATATAGTAGATAGCAAATTTACTTCAAATCTTGAAAACACTTTAGATGAAATCGCAGAAGATAAGGCAGATTGGCAAGAAACTTTAAAAGAATTTTACTATCCTTTTATGAGAAAAATCGAAGAAGGAAAAACAAAAATCGCCAGTCAAAAAACTGTTACAAAATTAGGTGAAAGTTGTCCTGATTGTGGCGGGGAACTTGCTATTAGAAAAGGACGTTTTGGAGAATTTGTAGCGTGTTTAAATTTTCCAAAATGTAAGTATTCAAGAAATTTAAAAAGTGAAAGTAAAAATGAAAGCGAAAATACTGCCGCAAAAGCTAAAGCTAATGGTACAGGTATTACTTGTCCAAGTTGTCAAAAAGGTGAAATCGTAGAACGCTTTTCAAAACGCGGTAAATTTTATGGCTGTAGCGCTTATCCAAAATGCAATTTTATAAGCAAATACAAACCAAGCGAAGAAAAATGCGAAGAGTGTGGCGAAACTTTAGTGATAAAAGAGCTTAAAAAAGGTACATTCTTAGAATGTTTAAAGTGTAAAATTAAAAAAGAAATGAAGGATTAAAATGCAAATCATGCTTTGTGCTATTTCAAATATAGCGAGTGGAAATTGTTCAGAAGACTGTAAATACTGTACCCAAAGTGCCCATGTAAAAACAGATATTCAAAAATATCGTCGTAAAGAACTTTCACAAATCGTTTTAGAAGCAAAAATGGCAAAGAAAAATGAAGCCTTGGGTTTTTGTTTGGTTACAGCAGGACTTGGGCTTGATGATGAAAAGCTTGAGTATGTTTGTGAGGCTGCTAAGGCCGTGCAAAAAGAAGTGCCTAACTTGCTTTTAATTGCCTGTAATGGCATGGCAAGCGTGGAACAACTCAAAGAACTTAAAAAAGCAGGAATTTTTTCTTATAATCACAATCTTGAAACTTCTAAGGAATTTTTTCCACAAATTTGCACCACTCATACTTGGGAAAGTAGATTTCAAACCAATTTAAACGCTAAAGAAGCAGGACTTATGCTTTGTTGTGGTGGAATTTATGGTATGGGTGAGAGTGAAGAAGATAGACTAAGTTTTAGAAAATCTTTGCAAGAATTACAGCCTTTTTCAACGCCTATTAATTTTTTTATAGCAAATGAAAATTTAAAACTACAAGTTCCAAGACTTAGTGCTGATGAAGCCTTAAAAATTGTTCGTGATACCAAAGAGGCTTTGCCTCAAACTGTAATTATGGTCGCAGGTGGGCGTGAAGTGGTATTGCGAGAAAGACAGTATGAAATTTTTCAAGCAGGTGCTGGGGCTATTGTTATAGGAGATTATTTAACCACTAAAGGTGAAGAACCAAGTCAAGATATAATAAAATTAAAAAAAATGGGATTTACTTTTGCATCAGAGTGTCATTGATACACAGGCTTTAATCGATTTAAAAATTCTTATTGTTATAGCCTTGTGTTTGCTTTTTTCTCCGCATATTGCAAGAATTTTTCGCTTACCTATTTCGGCTACTGAAATTATTTTAGGGGCAATAATAGCGTATTTTGGTTTCATAGGAAAAAGTGAAAATTTTGCACTTTTAGCCAATGTAGGTTTTTATTATCTAATGTTTATAGCGGGCATGGAGGTAAATTTAAGAGCCTTTTTTAATATGGATAAAGAAGTTGTCAAAAAAAGCTTTTTTTATATTTTTTTACTTTATGCTTTATCTTCTTTTATAGTATGGATTTTTGGACTTTCTTTAGTATTTGTTATCATTATACCTGTGATGAGTGTAGGGCTTTTATCTTTGCTTTTTAAGGATTTTGGAAAAGAGTGTTATTGGCTAAATATTGCTATGGTAGTAGCTACTTTAGCTGAGGTGATTTCTATTGTGCTTTTGACTATAGCGGGAGCTTTTTTGCGCGAAGGAACGGGTATTATTGATGTAGTGCAAAGTATTTTATATCTTAATATCTTTTTGGGGCTTTGTTTACTTGGATTTAAAATGCTTGGTGTGCTTTTTTGGTGGTATCCTCAGCTTAAAGTTGTGCTTATGCCATGGGAAGATAAAAATGAAAAAGATATAAGATTTTGTATGGCTATTTTTATACTGATTATTGTTGCTATGGTTATTACAAAACTTGAAATCGTTCTTGGTTCTTTTATAGCAGGTTCATTTATAGCTACTTTTTTTGATCATAAAAAAGATCTTGAGCACAAGCTTTCTACTTTTGGACACGGGTTTTTGATCCCTATTTTTTTTATCCATATAGGTTCAACCTTTGATCTTAAAATGATTTTAGATTATAAAATCGTTTTACAAGCATTTTTACTTATGTTTGTTATGGTGGGTTTAAGAATTTTATGTGCAAGTGTTTTTTTAAAAAGAATTGGTTTTAAAAATATGATTTTATTTGGTCTTAGTCATTCTATGCCTTTAACCTTGCTTATAGCAACAGCTACTCTGGGTTATTCGGGCAAGGTTATTGATGAGAAGCTTTATTCAGCACTTATTTTAACAGCGTTGTTTGAGGCTATTATTGTTATGAGTATGATTAAATTTCTTTCCAATTCTAAAAAATGAAAGTTACTTTTTTACTCAAAAAAGCAAACAAAATCTTAAAAATTTAATAATAAAAAAACTCATAATCGCCCTTTTTTGTTAGAATTAATAAAAGTAACAATAAAAGGAGCGAAAATGTCAAATTCCGTTACTATAACCGATAATAGAAATGGAAAAAGCTATGAATTTCCTATATATGATGGTACAACTGGCCCAAGCGTTGTGGATATGTCAAGTTTTTATAAACAAACAGGAATGTTTTCTTATGATGAGGGCTTGACTTCTACAGCTACTTGTAAATCAAAAATCACTTATATTGATGGAGAAAACGGAATTTTAATGCACCGTGGCTATCCTATAGAGTGGCTTGCTGAAAACAAACTTTATTTAGATGTGGTTCATCTTTTACTTTATAAAGAATTACCTGATGCTACGCGTCTTGAAGCGTTTCGTTATGAAATGAAAAAGCGTTCTTTTATCCATGAAGGTATGCATCGTCTTTTTGATTCTTTCCCTGATAATGCTCATCCTATGGCAGTTTTACAAGGTGCTGTTTCATCGCTTAGTGCTTTTTATCCTGATCATTTAAATATGAACGTAAAAGAAGAATATATGGAAATGGCAGCTAGAATAGTAGCTAAAATCCCTACTATAGTGGCCACTGCTTATAGATATAAACACGGCTTTCCTATGGCTTATCCAAATTTAGATCGTGGTTTTACAGAAAATTTCTTATATATGTTAAGAACTTATCCTTACGATCATGTAGAGCTTAAACCTATAGAAGTAAAAGCACTTGATACAGTTTTTATGCTTCATGCAGATCATGAGCAAAATGCTTCAACTTCAACGGTTCGTGCTGTGGGTTCAACTCATGCTCATCCTTATGCCTGTATAGCAGCAGGTATTGGTGCGCTTTGGGGTCATGCACATGGTGGAGCTAATGAAGGTGTTATTAGAATGCTTGAGCAAATAGGTAGTGTTGATAGGGTAGATGAATTCATCAAAAGAGCTAAAGATAAAAACGATCCTTTCCGCTTGATGGGCTTTGGGCATAGGGTTTATAAAAATTTTGATCCTAGAGCAAAAGTACTTAAAAAGCTTCGTGATCAACTTATTGATGAGTTGGATATTGATACCAATCTTATTAAAGTAGCAACGCGTATAGAAGAGATTGCTTTAAATGATGATTATTTTGTTCAAAGAGGGCTATATCCGAATGTTGATTTTCATAGTGGACTTATTTTAAAAGCCTTAGGTATTCCAAATGAAATGTTTGCTACTTTATTTGTTATAGGACGCACCCCAGGATGGATAGCTCAGTGGATAGAACAAAAAGAGCAAGAAAGTCTTAAAATAGTCCGTCCAAGACAACTTTATTTGGGTGAAACTAGTAAAATTTAATTAAAATTTTTGTGGAAATTAAAAATTCCACAAAATCTTCTTGTATAATTTTAAAAAATCTTATAGAAAGTCTTATAATCATGCTTAATCTTGATAAATTTTTAGAAATTGCTATAAATGCTAGCAATCAAGCTTCTAAAGCTATTTTAGAAGAGAGAAAAAATTTTAAAACTTGGGAAAAAGAAGATAAAAGCCCGCTTACATCAGCAGATCTTGCTTCTAATAAAATTCTAAATGATATTTTAGGTTCTACGGATATTAAAATTCTATCAGAAGAAAAATTACTCAGCAAAGAAGAGTGTGAAGAATTAAAAACTTTTTGGCTTATCGATCCTCTTGATGGAACAAGTGGTTTTTTAAAAGGCAGTGATGAATTTTGTGTTATGATAAGTTTAGTTCATGACAATCGCCCTGTTTTATCGCTTATACAAAATCCATCAAAAGGTGATATATTCTATGCTCATGCAAAAACCAAGGTTTATAAAAACGATAAACCTTTGCAAATTGACCAGCAAGAATACGAGAAAAATAAATATAAAGCCTTATTGAGTGTTAATCATCTTAGCAAAGAAGATGAAGACTTTGCAAAAGAGCATCAATTAGAAGCTATTAATATAGGTTCTGGATTGAAATTTTGTGCTATTTTAGAGGCTAGGGCAGGAGTTTATAAAAGATTTGAAAAGCTTAATATTTGGGATATTGTAGCAGGAGATTTTTTGATTAATCAAAATGGAGGATTTATGGGAGATTTTTCTAAAAAATACATTTTATATAACCCTTTAAATTATAAATCCAGTCCTTTTATTTGTGTTTCATCTAGGAATTTTTTACAAGATTTTTTATAAAATAAAGAATATAATTTTATATTTAAATAGTTTATAAGGATGAAGATGAGGTATTGTTTCATTTTGTTTTTAAGTTTAGTTTTAAGTTCTAATCTTTTAGCGAATAATTTTTCTCAGAAAAAAGTTATTAAAATTGAAAAAAGCGCAGATAGTTTTGAGCTAATAGATCTAAATCAAAATGTTGCAAATCCAAATCTAAATCAACAAAAAGCATTGTTTGATAGTTCTACTTTAATTGAAAAAAAATCGCAAATCACCAAAGATAAAGATATTGATTTTGCTATTGTATTAACTTTTAGGAAAAATTTTGGTTATTTTTTAGATGGTTTTAGGGTGAGTGATAAGGAATTTTCTACATTATTTGCTAAAAATTTGATTCAAAGTTTAAAGCTTAATTGGGTTAATTCTGCTGCAAATGGTATTTATCAAAGTCCTAAAACTTTGTCATATTTTAGCCCTAAGGATGCAAAACTTATAAATGTAAGTCCTTTTTTAACACAAGAAAAAGATAAGGCTAAAATGTATGCTAAATTTACAGATTATGTTGTGGTGGTAAATTTGCAAGATTTTTATGTAAATATTACAAATTATTTTATCACAACTAGTAAAGAGGGTGTGGCTAATGTTAATTTTAAAATTATTTCTACAAGCAATGGAAAAATTCTTTCAGCTAAAAATGCAAAATTAAATTTGACATTAAAAGATCAAGATGCAAAGCAAAATTATCAAGATATTATAAACCAAATGCCAAAAATGCTAGCTGATGTTATCAAAAACCAAATTTTCCACCTAAAGCTCTTAAACTAAGCTTTAGTTTAAGATATCTTTAATCAGTTTTTGCAAATTTCTTTTTGTTTCTTCTTGTTCTTTTATGATAAAACATTTTGCTTTTGGCCAAAAATAACTTTTAGGATTTTCAAATTTTCCCCAACGCCAATCAAATCTAGGATGTAAAAGAACTATAGTAGGAATATCCATAGCTAAGCTTAAATGCGCTATAGCACTATCAATACTAAGCATACAGTCAATATCATATAAATAATTTAGAGTATCATTCCAATTTTCTATAAGCTTGCTTCTATCTTCTATTACCTTAGGCAATTCTTCTTTTAATTGCATTTGAAAAGAAATGATTTCATAATCTAAGTCTTTTAATACATCAAATAAAAATTCAAATTTTACATTTCTTAATAAATCAGAATTTTCAGCATTAGGAGTAGCATAAAAAATACCAAGTTTTTTTCTTTTATTATGCGGTTTTTTCTGTGGCAATATAGGTGTTTTTAATCGTGAAATCTCATCAAGCTTAATATCAATAAAAAAAGGCAAAGAACAAATAGGAATAGCATAATCAAAATTTGTAGGTAGATTTTTTAAAACCTTTACATTTTTAAAAATATCATCATTTTGATTTAAAAATTTGATTTGATTTTTAAACATTTCATACATGGCACTTTGAGGAGCAAATAAAACCTTTGAAGCGATTTTGCAAAGTTTTTCTAAGCATCTTGCATACATTATAGTATCGCCAAAGCCTTGCTCGCAAAATACTAAAACTTCTTTATTTTTAAAAGCATCAACGCCAAATTTATTAAAAGCTTTTAAGCTTTCATTATAATGATAAGTAGAAAAAGTTTCATTATGAGCATAAAATAATCTGCTTTCATAATATTTCTTACCCTCTTCAAAATTATCATCCACTCCCATACGCATCAAAAGATAAGCCAAATCAAATTGATAGGTTGCATGAGAATCCAAGCTAAGACATTTTTTATAAGCATGATAAGCTTCTTGATAGTTTGAATTAAATTCTAAGACCTTAGCATAATTTTGCCAAAACTGTGCATGGTGTTGATTGGCTTCTTGTAGTGATTGAAAAAGTTCTAAAGAATCAGATATTCTAAAAAGCTTAAAAAGCAAGTATGCTTTTTGGGGTAAAATTTGATGAGTTAAAAAATCTTCTATTTTAGAAATAGTAAGATTTTCTTTGGTTTTACTATGAAGCCTATCTTCGAGTTTAATTAAATTAAGATTGGTTTGTTCAGCAATGATTCCTTTTTGTAGTTTATCAATCAAATCTTGCATAAAATGACACAAGTGCTCATGTGCATTTAATGCCTTGGTAAAATCATGTTTAAAATAAATTTCTGCATAATTTTTCCATAGATTAAGATTATACATATCTTTAGAAAGTAATTCTTTGAAAATTTGTTCAGATTCTTCTAGTTTATTACTCAGTTTATAAATAAAAGCCAATTCTAACTTAAGTTCATCTTCTAAATCATCTTTGCGAGTTAAAAGTGTTTGTAATAAATTCAAGGCTTCATCAAGTCTTAAATTTTCAATATAGCTTTTAGCAAGCATAAGACCATTAAAACTTGTAGGATTTAAAGAAAAAAGCTCTTGAGCATAATATAAAGCTTTTTGAAAAAGAGAAAGTTTATAAGAAGAAAGCATAGCAAATTCTAAAGCAAATTTTGGACTTTCTTTTAAAAATTGCTCACTCAAGTTTAAACATTTTTCATAATTAGCATTAAAATAATAATAATGAATTTTATCAAACATATTTTTCCTTGATAGTTACATTAAATCCAATATTATCTTATAAGTTGCATAAAAAGATAATTATATTTTTATAAAATTAAATAATAAAACAAAAATAAAAAAATA
>NZ_MJWQ01000038.1:0-75972 GCF_001762325.1 Campylobacter sp. BCW_6871
AGGATAAAAAGTTCTATTTCACTTTCAAATACAAAAAGATGTTTATAGTGTTTAGCTAAATTTTTAATAAGCAAAGCATTGCCTATACCATAAATACATATAAAAGGATATCTAGGAGTTTTTTCTAAAATACTTTGATAGAAAAAATTTAATTCTTCTTCTAAGTTTTCATACATGAAAACATTATGAGTTTTATCAAAGATATTTAAATTTTCATCTATATTAAAACGAGAACAAGTTTTATTTTGTATGAAATTTAAAAGTTTATTTCCTAAGGGTTCATTTACTCCACTTAATAAAGCTTGTATGTTTTTTTCTAATATAGTCATGAAATTTCCTTAAATTTTATCTATTTTGAGTGATATTTTGTCATCTTTTTCACTAAATTGATACAACAAATCCTCACAAGGATAAGAGATGCATTTTTCTTTACAATCTTTTTTTGGATTTTGTTTTATTTTTTCTAGCATTAAAGGAAGTTCTTTCTTAATCAAAAGTTTTACTGGAATTCCCATACCATGATTTAAGTTTTTAATAAATTTTCCATCAACTTGAGATTCTTTAGTAATAGAATACAAAGTTGCATCAAAACCAAGTTTCTCAAGCTCTTCATAAAGCATAGTTTTTTCTTTTAAAGAAACATACTCATCATATAACGAATGATAACTTATAAAGCAAGTTTTTAAACATTTTGATTGTTCTAAAAGATGATCTCCTTCTAAAAGATTTCGAATTTTTCTTCTTGCGGGAGAAAAAAAATAAGGCGATGAAGAATTACTTGTCCAAAAAGTTTTTGTCGAGCAATGTGTTTTAATATGATGAAAAAAATCAAAAGTAGCAAATTCGCTATACTGCATAAAATCTATTTCCTTTCCAAAACCTACAACTCTCCATAAAAACTTAGCATATGCAGAATTATCCAACACTCCATCTATTAGCCAAGGTGCAATTTTAGCCGCCAAATGTGCTAAATATCCCCCATGAGAACCCCCTATCATGATAACTGGTATACCCCCCCATAGTATCAAAAGGAGCATGTTTTTTAAGATAAAGTGCAACATTTAAAAGATCTTGAGCTTGCATGATCCCAAAATTTTGATACTCATTTTTTGTAGGTTGCAAACTCACATGTAAATTTAAAAAATAATTTGGTGTAAAATTACCTTTTTGCTTGCCTTCTATTATTTGATTATTTACAAAGTGAAAAATCTCACTCATTTGTTTATAGTCTTGAATTTTATCAATATCATAAGGAAGCTTGATATCCACAGCTTCACAACTTGCTTTTAAAATAAGCTTGTCTATATCATCTAAATAAAAAGTTGATCCAGTTTGAGGACGATTGCCAATACAATGATAATTTACTCCAACTACAGCAGTATTAAATTGTCTTACCATATAATCACCAACATATTGGATCGATGATATATCATCACCCATACCTTGCACCACAAACACCAAAGCTTTGGGTGTTTTTTCATCATCATACCAAAGCTTAAATTCAAGCTTTGATTCTCTTTTTATACCAAGCTCTACATCATCACAAGAATCAATCTCATAAGTTTTACTCACTATCATTACATTCCCCCTATTAAAAGATAAGTTTTACTCGCTAGGTTTTTAAAATTTTCATTCTTGCTTAAGATCACACAAGCTTTATTGCTTGAAGAGCTTGTAAAGTCTATATTTTCTAAATCTTCATGGCTTTGATTGGCTGCGTTGATGATAGCATTTTTACTTGCTTCATTGCTTGAAATTCCCATGAGCATAAAATCAGCTTTATTTATAAAAACAAGTTTTAAGCATTCTTTATCATCGCCTACGCGAAAATTTACTTCTTTTGTGCCGTTAAAATTGCCAAGATCAGCATTTTCAACCCCGCTTACATTACTCATCGTTTTTATAGAGCTTAAATGATCATTTTTTAAAGTATAAATGCTTATATCATTGATCAAAGTTTTAAGGTTGTTTAAAGACTTGCTAACTTCAGCTTCATCCTTGCTTGAACTCATTTTTGGTAAAGCAATAGCAGCTAAAATTCCCAAAATAACGATCACAAAAACAAGTTCTAATATAGTAAAAGCTTTTCTCATCTATATCCTTGAAAAATTTTTATTTTTAGGGCTTAAAATATCTTCTTCTATGGTTACAAATTCCTTTTTTTCATAAGCATCAACCGCAGCTCTTGCTATCATCAACGCATTATCAGAACAGAATTTTAAAGGAGCTAGTTTTAAATTTGCATTATATTTTTGACATAAATTTTGCAAACGCGAACGCAAATTAAGGTTTGCACTAGCTCCACCTACAACGCCAAAATTTTTAAATTTATAAAGATTAAAAATTTTTTCTAATTTATCCATGATATGATCACAAGCTGTATTTTCAAAGGCATAAGCTATTTCAGCTTTTATATCATCGCTTAAATTTTCATGCTTTAAAATTTCCAAACGCACTGCATTTTTAAGTCCTGAAAAACTGAAAGCAAGTTCTTTAGAATGCTTTAAAGGTATGTTAAAAGAGATATTTTTAAGTTTGGCATTTTTTGCTAAATTTTCTATGATGACCCCACCAGGATAACCTAAATTCATCATTTTAGCTACTTTATCAAAACTTTCTCCAAAACTATCATCATTTGTGCTTGCTAAAAGCTCTAAGCTTGCATCATCTTTAAGATAAATCACCATAGTATGCCCACCACTAACAAGCAAAATTCCCATATCTAAAGAAATTTTTTCTTCCAAAAAAAGACTATAAATATGACCTTTAAGATGATTTATAGGGATTAAAGGCAAATTTAGGGCACTTGCTAAAGTTTTTGCCATAGAAATTCCACTGAGCAAAGAAACACTAAGTCCAGGTTCATTTGTCACAGCTATGGCGCAAAGATTTTTAAAATACTCTTTGCATTGCTTAAGTATCTTTGGTAAAGCTTCGCTATGAAGTCTTGCAGCAAGTTCAGGTACCACTCCCCCATAGATACTATGATCTAATTCTTGGGAAATTTTTTTATGAAATTTACACTCTAAGGTATTTTTATCAATGATAGCTATAGAACTATCATCGCAAGAACTTTCTATAGCTAGGATAAGATTTTTCATTCAAATTCCACTAAAATAGAACCTAAGAATTTATCTTTTGATCTTGCCATTTTAAGAGTGTTTAAGTCCAAATTTTTAGCATTTTTGATCAACTTGCTATTGGTATTTGCCTCTAAAAGTTGTTGCAAATTCACCCCTCTTAACTCATAAAATTCCACTCTATAAATTTTACCTGCCATATCCAAAGAGTATTGTGTTTGCATATTTTTTTTATGAACTAAAATATCACTTTCATCTTTTCCATGATCAAAGCCTATGATATTTACGCGCACATTAGCTATCTTTGGAATAAGAAAATTCTCTTTTACTTTTACCTTGGTTCCAAAAGGAACGGTGGTTTCATTGCCATCAACTTGAAAAGTTACTTCATTAAAAGCATCGCTAAATTCTAAATACTCAGGATATAATCTTGTTTGAAAACGATTGCCATACTGGATATAAAAAGAATTTCCTTCTGCGATAACAGCAGTAAGTTCATTACTTGTATTATAATTTAACTCTTTATTTACCGGAAAAGGCACATAGTTGATAACCTTTCTTGGATTTTTTAAAGAAAGTAAAATTCTATCATCAAAAAGTTTCACTTCAAGCTCTTTATTTATGGCTTTATCAACCCCTTGTGGGGTAAGTTCAAAATCTCTGCTAAATTCAATTCCTGCGGTTTTTAGATAATTTTCAATTGCCAAAAGATGATAATAAGCTCTTAAATTTACAGGCAGATTTTTACTCGCTTCATTTGCAAAAGCAGCTTTGTGATTTGAAATCACAAAATAAGTTAAAGCTTTAAGCATTTCCGTATCACCAAGCTCTTGGGTTTTGGTGTTTTTAAGATGATAAGCATGCTTTGGATCAGCAAGTGAAGAATTGACACTATTTACGGTTTGAGTAGCGATATTTTCAAGATCAGGGTATTTGCTTGCATTGATTTCGCTTGTGTCAATCACACTTGAATTTCCCCAACGCTTAGGATTTTGCATCGCATCAATATAAGTAGGTTTATAAAAACCCCAACCATCGTGAAGATTGATCACCATACTAACTTCAGGAAGTAAAATAAGCTCTTTAATGCGTTGAACTCTTTTATAATCAGGATCTTTTGGGCTAATACTTGCAAATTTACGGTTTAAATCCCCATTATTCCCACGCGAACGCTTGATAATGCTATCAAAAGCTAAATTTGGAGCCACTATAATCTTACCCTTAGTGATATTATAATCACTCAAAAGCAAACTTGCCGCATGAAATCCACCAGGCTCATCGCCTTGAATTCCACCAAAGATCAAAACCGTATTATTGTCATCTAGGCTTTTACCATTTTCTCCTACGCTAAAGTCTAGCTCTAAAGCAAAAATACTTGTTATAAGAAATAAAATTGTTAAAAAAAATTTCATTTTAACTCCTTAAATACTCTCTTGTTTTAAAATCATACTCAAAAACTTCTTCTATGCTTGAAATTTTAGGTACTCCAAAGTGATCAAGAGCTTTAAAAATGTATTTAGCAATGTCTAAAAATCTACTTTTATTTTCTAAAAAATTATAAACACCAACTTCATTAGCAGCATTGATAATAACACCTAAATTTGGCTCTTTTAAAAATGTATTTTTAAGCTTAAAAATAGGATATTTTTTTGTGCTAATTTTATGAAATTTTAAAGCGGGCATTTTGCTAAAATCAACAGCCTCTAAAATAGGTGTATCTTGTTTTTCAAATATAGCATCTGAAATAGCTAGTTTCATATCTGCTTTTGAAAAATACGCCGTGCTAGCTCCATTTTTAAATTCACACATTGCATGCACTAAAGATCTTGGTTCTATTAAAGCATCAATTTCTTTAAAATCATATAAATGATAAGCCTCTATAATCTCAAAAAGCTTATTTGCCATAGTCGCACTATCTATAGTGATCTTTGCTCCCATGTTCCAATTAGGATGTTTTAAAGCATCTTTGACACTAACTTGATTTAAATCTTTGATTTTGTACTTATAAAAAGCTCCACCACTTGCTGTGATATAAAGTTTTGCTATATTTTTTTTACCTTCGAGTAAAAATTTTAAAGCCGCATGCTCACTATCAACGGGTAAAAATTTAGCCCCTTTTAAAAAACTCCCCGCCACCACAAGACTTTCTTTGTTAGCTAAAGCTATGTTTTTGCCAAGTTCTTTAGCCTTTAAAGTGCTTTTAAGTCCTGCAAAACCTACAATAGCATTGAGCAAAAGTTTGTCTTGGCATTCTGTTAAAATTCGCTCTAAACCTTCTTGCCCTATAAAAACTCTATCGTGTTTAACTAAATGCTTATTTTTTGAATCTTTTATGGCAACAAATTTAGGCTTAAACCTTGCGATTTGTTCATTTAAAAGAGCGATGTTATCTCCACAAGCTAAAGCAGAAATACGAATGTTTTTTAAAGCAGCAAGTTTAAGAGCATTTACTCCTATACTACCCGTACTTCCAAAAAGTATCATAAAAGAGCAACCATCACAAAAGCAGCAATGATCACCGCATCGATCCTATCAAGCACACCCCCATGACCAGGGATAAGATCTCCACTATCTTTTACACCTGCTTCTCTTTTAAAATAACTCTCAAGCAAATCTCCAATTACTGCAAAAATCGCTACAAAAAACGAACAAAGCAAAGAAAGCCAAAAACTATAAACAAAAACTCCCAAAATAGTTCCAATAACACTCGCACAAATCAAGCCACCTATAACACCTTCTAAGGTTTTGTTTGGACTTGTTGGAGAAAAAGGAGTTTTACCCATAAGTTTTCCGATAAAATACGCCCCACTATCACAAGCTGCAACGATAATGATAAGCCAAAAAAGCGCAAACATACCCTGATCTAAATACACTTGCCAAAGTGCTAAAATAGGCAAACTAGGATACATATAAATAAGAGCTGGTTTTAAGGAAGCCTTTTTATAAACCAAATATCCAACAACTAATAACAAAGCTAAAATCCCAAAAAGTAAAGCTTTATGCGATAAACTTCCCAAAATAAAAGCTATAACCAAAGGGATAATAGAAATATTTTCTAAAGCAAAAAGTTTTTTTGCTTCACTAAAAGATAAATACAATAAAACCGCAAAAACGATAAAATTGATAAAAAATTGATCAATCAACGCGATAATAATAATAGCCCCTATCATCACAAGAGCTGAAATAATTCTAGTTGTATTAAACATATTTTTCCTTATATACTAATATCTAAGCGATGAATGCTTTGTGCGTCTTTAAAATTTGGATCTTTAGACTCATCTTCTTCATTTTTCTCATCATCGCTGGTTTTAGCTTCTTGATTGTGTTTTTTCTTTTTTTCTTCTTGTTCGGCTTTTTCTTTGATCTCTTCTTTGATTTCATGAGTCTCATTGACTTTTTCAAGCTTGTTTAAAGTTTTTTCTTTTTCATTAAATTCAGCCATATTTAGCGTAGCTGCAAAACCTTCTTTTGCAAGCTCATTGCTTGCTTGTGTAGCTGGATAAGCCATATTTTGATTTATATAATTGACATTTCCTAATGGGCTAACTGGCATTTTAATCCTTCGTGATATTAATACTTTTAAAATTTGTATAATTTACAAACGCCTTTTGCTGAACCTTAACAAAATTTTTTAAGGTATAATCGACCCAATACGAACCTTTCTTTAACTTAGAAAAGCTTACACAAAGCCTTGCAGCAAATTCTATCACATCAAGGCTGATTTTTTGCTTGTTTGATACAATCAAAGTATGTGCACTAGGAATATCCCTTACATGAAGCCACAAATCATCTTTTTTAGCATTTTTAAGTAAAAATTCATTGCCTTTTTCATTTTTACCCACGCAAATTTTAAACTCATTAAAATAAAAATTTGCCACAAGATCTTCTTGTTTATGATCTTGATTTTTTTTGCTATTTTTTTTAGGTAGTAAAATTTCAAGCTCTATCTCACTCTTAGCTTGAAGCAATAATTCTTTTAAACTCAAGGTAAAATCTAACTTTTCTTTTAAATTTTGCCTTTGTATGTTTAAATTTTTAGCTTTTTGTTCTAATTTTTTGGCATTTTTATAGTATAAATTAGCACTTTGCTTAGGACTAAATTCAAGCTTAAATTCAAGCTCTTTGCCTTCAAAATCATCAAGCTTAAATTCCCTTTCATAATCTTTTAAAACACTCAAATTTGCAAACAATACATCAGCCCTTTTTCTGTATTCTAAAGCTTTTAAGAGTAAAGAATTTTCTTCATCTAAACTAGAAAAAAGTTCTTGTAAATTTTGTATTTTTTTATCCACTTGTGCAAGTTTTAAATTTTTTATTTGTTTGATTTTACTCTCATAAATGCTTGTAAATTTGCGAGAAAAATAATCTGCAAAGTCTTTAATTTCCTCAAAATTTTCATCCATTTTATAAGGCTTTAAAGACTCTAAAATCACATTAGGTTTTACAACACGATAACTTTTATCAATATGCCTTAAAGCCTCTATGATCAAATCTTTTTCATCTGTAAGAATAACATTGGTATTTTTACCCGTAAATTCAAAATAAATTTTGCTCTCATAGCTTTTATAAGCCTTATTAGCTTTTACACTAAAACATAAAATACGATTGCCTTCAAGGACTTTAACTTCCTTTATAAAAGCATTGCTAAAATACTTTTTAAGCATAAAATCAAAAGGTGCATTATAGTTTTTTGCATTAAATTTAGCTGTATAAATCGCACTCATTGCACGAGTGAGATCAAAAATAAATCTTTCTTTATCAAAGCTTAATTCCAAAATATTGTCATTGATACGCTTGATAAAATCGATTTTTTTAAACTGAGAAAAAAAAGTTTGCAATTGTAAAAGTTCTGTGTATTTCATAAAAGAAATTATAAAATATTTTAGCGAATTTGTGGTAGAATTAAACTAAAAAAGGAAATTTGTGCAGCTTAATGAGCTAAATTGTGTGATTTTATGTGGTGGTAAATCTAGTCGTATGGGACAAGATAAAAGCAAATTGATTCTTAAAAATCAAAATTTAACTCAATTTCAAGTAAATAAATTTTCTAAAATTTTTAAAAATGTCTATGTGAGCGCAAAAGAAGACAAATTTGAAAACCATTTTAGCTTGATAAAAGATTCTTTAGAATTTGAAGTTTACTCTCCTATGCTTGCGCTTTACTCTATACTTTCAAATTTTAAAAATGAATTTGTTTTTGTTTTAAGTGTAGATAGTCCTAAAGTAGGTAAAAATGAGCTTTTAAAAATGCTTCCTTTTTTAGAGCAAAACTATAAAATAATCATAGCCAAAACCCCTTTACATAAACATCCCTTATGTGGCTTTTACCACAGCTCTTTAGCTCAAACTTGTAAAAATTTCTTAGAAAAAAATGAACAAAAAATAGGACTTTTATTTTCTGAGATTAAAACCAAATTTGTAGAATTTGAAGATGAAGATGCTTTTTTAAATCTTAATTTTTATGAAGAATATGAAAAATTTAAAAGCGAGTTAAAATGAGAAAAATTGCTTTATTTTTAAGCTTATGTGTTTTTATATGGGCTAGTGATTTACAACAAGCTTTAGAGTATGAAAAACAAGGCGATTATAAAAAAGCTATGGAAATTTACAAAAAACTCGCTTTAAAAAATTCATCTGTTTTAATCCCTCAAGAACAAAATAAAACTAAACAAACTACTCAAAATGAAAAATCTATTATTGCAGCCAAAGAAGAAAGACAAGATTTTGCTCGTCTTGCCTTGGCAAATTATCTTGAAGAAGATGAATACTTTAACCCTCTTGGCATTAGTGCTTATAAAATGAATTATTTTCTACCTTTGGCTTATAGTTTTAACTCTCTGGAAGAAAATCACAATAAAAGTGAAGCTAAATTTCAACTTAGCATTAAAAAAAGGCTTTTTGAAAATTTGCTAGGATTGGATGAAAAATATTATATAGCCTATACTCAAACTTCTTGGTGGCAAATTTATGAACATTCTTCTCCTTTTAGAGAAACCAACTATCAGCCAGAATTTTTTATAGATTTTCCTTTGTATCTTAAAGATTATGAATTTTTTAACAACCTACGCGTAGGTATATTGCATGAAAGCAATGGTAAGGGAGATGAGAATTTGCAATCTCGCTCATGGAATAGAATTTATGTATCTACAGCTATTTTATATAATAAATTTTTATTTGTTCCACGCCTTTGGTATAGGATTCCTGAAAGCAAAAAAGATGATGATAATCCTGCCATCTTGCATTATATGGGAAATTTTGATGTGAATTTAGCGTATTTAGGCGATGATTATTTTATCAATCTTATGCTAAGAAACAATCTTAAATTCCACGATAACAAAGGTGCTATACAGGTTGATCTAGGATATGATATTTTTAATAACGGAATTTATTGGTATTTACAATACTTTAATGGCTATGGAGAAAGTCTTATAGATTATAACAAACACTTGCAAAGACTTTCCACTGGATTTTTGATTTCTTACTAAAATATCCTTTGTAGTTTTATCATTTCTTAAAACAAATTTCATTACAATTTCATTTTTGATAATTATTATTACTATAAGGAAAGATTTGTTTTTTAAGCATATATTGAGTTTAAAAGCGCTTATAGCTTTACTTTTATTCTTTGGAATGATAAGTTTATTTATAGGAGTTATCAGTATCAATGTAAAAGATATTCTTAATCTTAACTCCACTCAATTAGAAATCATAACTCTCACAAGAATTCCTAGACTTATAGCGATTTTACTCACGGGAATGAGTCTTAGTATATGCGGACTTATCATGCAACAACTCACGCAAAATAAATTCGTTTCCCCAACTACAGCAGGGACTATGGATTGTGCTAAATTTGGCATACTTGTTTCTTTAATATTTTTTGCTGGAGCGTCTTTTTTCACTCAAGCTATCATTGCATCTGTATTTGCGCTTTTGGGTTCTTTTATATTTATCCAAATTTTAAGAAAAATCAAACTCAAAGATGTGATTTTTGTACCTTTGATAGGCTTGATGTTTGGAGGCATTATTAGTGCTATAACCACTTTTTTTGCTTATGCTTTAAATTATATACAAAATATCCAAGGCTGGTTACAAGGCAGTATGGCAAATGTTATGCAAGGAAATTATGAATTGCTCTACATTTCTTTACCACTTTTTATACTTGCTTATTTTTTAGCTCATAAAATCACCATAGTTGGCATGGGCGAAGATATAGCTTTAAATCTTGGAATTTCTTATAATGGTATATTATTTTTAGGCTTGATGATTGTAAGCATTATCACTAGCTTAGTGATTGTAAGCGTTGGGATTATCCCTTTTTTAGGGCTAATTATCCCAAATTTAGTAGCTCTTTATCTAGGTGATAACCTTAGAAAAAATCTTATCTATATAGCACTTTGTGGAGCTTTGTTTTTACTTGTTTGCGATATCATTTCAAGACTTGTCATCTTTCCTTTTGAAATGCCTTTAAGTATCACTACAGGTGTTTTAGGATCTTTAATCTTTATCTTTCTTTTGTTAAAAAGGAAAGTTTATGCGTAAAAAAATGCTGATTTTAAGCTTTTTAACACTTAACATGATAGGGATTTTTATACTTGTGGGTTTAAATGGCTTTGATGAGTACGCCTTAAAAAGTCGTTTTTTACAAATTGCAGCTATTATCATAGTAGCTATTTGTATCGCTGTTTCAACAGTGATTTTTCAAACTTTATGCAATAACAAAATTCTAACCCCTGCTATCATAGGATTAGATTCTTTATATATGTTACTTCAAAGTGCTCTTATCTTTTCTTTTGGTGCGGCTAATTTAAGTGTTTATAAAAACGATATCAATTTTTTAATCACTCTGGTTTGTATGGTAGTTTTTTCACTAGGACTTTATAAAATTTTATTTAGTAGCGATAGAAGCATTTATCTTATCATGCTTTTAGGCTTAGTTTTTGGAACACTTTTTAGCACTTTAAGCTCTTTTTTTGAAGTATTAATCGACCCTGATGAATTCATGGTGATACAGGGAAGAATGTTTGCTAGCTTTGATAATATTGCTTTTGATGTTTTAATTCTTGCTTATATTATTAGCTTTTTAAGTTTTATATGGATTTTTCGCTATATGAAATTTTTGGATCCTTTGAATTTAGGCAAAGATTTAGCGATAAATTTAGGGATAAATTATCAAAAAATTTCAAAACAATTGATGATTATCATAGCTATTTTAACTTCTATTAGCACCGCGCTTGTAGGTCCTATAACCTTTTTAGGGCTTTTGGTAGTAAATATCACTTATGAACTATTTAAAACTGCAAAGCATAGTATTTTACTAAGTGCTTGTATACTCATTAGCATTTTAGCTTTGCTTGGAGGGGTATTTTTTGTCTCTAGAGTTTTTGATTATAATGCCACTATAAGCGTGGTTATTAATTTCTTAGGCGGGATATATTTTATCTATCTTGTATTAAAGGGTAATAAATTATGATTAAACTAAAAAATATCACCAAATTTTATGACAATAAAGCCATTATTTCAGATCTTAGCCTTGATTTTCATAAAGGCAAAATCACTTCTATAATAGGAGCCAACGGTGCTGGAAAATCCACTCTTTTAGCTCTAGCAAGTCGTTTGATAAAACCTAGTAGCGGAGAAATTTATATTGATGGAATGAATTTAAAAGACTATAAAGCGCAAATCTTAGCACAAAAAATTTCCATTCTCAAACAACAAAACAATATCAATTTAAGATTAAAAGTTGAAGAATTAGTCGCTTTTGGGCGTTTTCCACATTCTCAAGGAAGACTTAATGCAAACGATAAAATCAAAATCAATGAAGCTTTAGAATACATGGGGCTTAGCAACTTAAGAAATGAATTTTTAGATACATTAAGCGGCGGACAAAAACAAAGAGCTTTTATAGCCGTGATCATCGCTCAAGATACTGAATTTATAATGTTTGATGAACCTTTAAACAATCTTGATATGAAACATAGCGTACAAATCATGCAACTAATGAAAAATTTAGTCAAAGACTTTAACAAAAGTATAGCTGTTGTATTGCATGATATTAATTTTGCTTCGATTTATTCTGATGAAATCATAGCCTTAAAAGATGGGAAGCTTTTAAAACAAGGTTCAAAAGATGAAATCATCAATCAAGAAAATTTAAAACAAATTTATGATATGGATATACCTGTAAGTCAAATTGATGGTAAGAAAATTTGTATTTATTTTTAAAAAGGAGAAAATATGAAAAAATCTTTAGTTTTTGCATTTTTTGCATTTTTTTTAAGTCTAATCTTAACAGCTTGTAATTCAAACTCAAATGAAAACAATGCAAGCTCTACAACAAAAACCAACACTGCTACGGTGAAAGTTTTGCCTATTAGCATGAGTGATGAGGGTGATAGTTTTTTAGTAAAGGATAGTCTAGGAGAAAATAAAATCCCTAAAAATCCTTCTAAGGTAGTGATCTTAGATCTTGGAATTTTAGATACTTTTGATGCTTTAAAATTAAACGATAAAGTCGCAGGCGTTCCTGCTAAAAATTTACCAAAATACCTACAACAATTTAAAAACAAACCTAGTGTAGGTGGAGTGCAACAAGTTGATTTTGAAGCCATTAATGCTTTAAAACCTGATCTTATCATCATTTCTGGACGCCAAAGTAAATTTTATGATAAATTAAAAGAAATAGCTCCAACTTTATTTGTAGGTCTTGATAATGCAAATTTTTTAAGCTCTTTTGAAAACAATGTCTTAAGCATTGCAAAACTTTATGGTTTAGAAAAAGAAGCTTTAGAAAAAATTTCAGATATTAAAAATGAAATTGAAAAAGCCAAAAGCATAGTTAATGAAGATAAAAAAGCTCTTATCATTCTTACAAATTCTAACAAAATTTCAGCCTTTGGTCCTCAATCTCGCTTTGGGATTATTCACGATGTTTTAGGGATTAACGCGGTAGATGAGAATATAAAAGTAGGTACACACGGCAAAAGTATCAATTCTGAATTTATATTAGAAAAAAATCCTGATTATATTTTTGTTGTTGATAGAAATATCATTGTAGGCAACAAAGAACGCGCTCAAGGCATACTCGATAATGCGCTTGTTGCTAAAACCAAAGCAGCACAAAACAAAAAAATCATCTATCTTGATCCAGAATACTGGTATTTAGCAAGTGGAAATGGACTAGAGTCTTTAAAAACTATGATTTTAGAAATCAAAAATGCTGTAAAATAATACAACCTCGCAAGGGCTAGTCTCTTGCTTTAATACCTAATAAAATATTTGGAATTTTCAAGAAAGTTTTAGTGGCGGACAGAGAGGGATTTGAACCCTCGAGACCCGTTAAGATCTGCACCCTTAGCAGGGGTGTGGTTTCAGCCGCTCACCCATCTGTCCAATAAAGTAAAGTGTGATTATACAAAAAAATAAATAATACCTAGCTTAAAAAGCTAGGAAAAATCAAAGGCTAAGATAAGCCAAAAGCAAAGTTACAACAACCCCTACTCCAAGAACTGCAAATTGTTTACTTCTATCTTTTTTATTTGCAAACAAAGTAATCATAAGCCCTGAAATATAAAGCATAAATAAAGTAATACCAAAGCCTACGCTAAGCACAGAAAAATACCAAGCGCCCTTATCTTTATGAAGCATAATCATATCTCCAAGTAAAGATCTTGTTTTTAAGGTAATGTTGTATTCATTAGTAGAATTTTGAGTTATATTAGCACTATAATGAGTTCCGCCTATTGTTATGCCTTTATCTTTACTTTTAATGATATCTGTATTAGATGGCACTTTTAAACCATTTGTTTTTAAGTACTCTATTAAAGCTTCTCTTTCTTTACCACTTTCTATAACTTTTGACAATTGATACTGCTCAACTTTCAAACCCACATCTTGATTAATACCAAAAATATACGCTATACCCGTTAAAGCAAAAAGCAAAGCACAAGGCAAGAAGAACAAACTAAGATAGATATGAACCTGTCTAAACAATTTATTTTTATTAATCATTTTAAGTCCTTTTTTTATTATTAAAATTTGTGATATTTTGACAAAATAAAGTGAATTTTAAATAAAAAGTTTATATTTTTTAAAACAATGAAAAGAAAAAGCCCTTATGATTATAGGGCTTAAGAATTATTTTTTATCAATCACTTGATAATTATAAGGAACAAGCTCTTTATCATGCTCTAAAAGTTCTTTTGGAGGATTGCCATTAACATCTTTTTCATCTGCATAGTAACGCTCTCCAGCTTTATGACCATTAACATCTACTTTATAATAAAGCTCTCCTAGATTAAATTTTTGAATATCTTCAAAACCTAAATTTGAAGTTTTAAAATCTTTAATTCCATTTACCGCTGCAATTTCTACAAGTTTAGTTTGTCCCATTCTTGCCATATCAACAGCTTGCAATAACATTCTTGAAGCTTCGCGAGGATTATGAAAACCAGTTGAGTTTTCAGCATTAACAAAATCCGCTCTCATTTGAGCTTTACGATGAAGTTCTAAAACTTCTTTTAGCTCTTCGCTAATTTTTTTCGCATCAGCTTTTCCATCGCTTTGGAATTTTTCCATATTGCCTAGCTCATCGCGTAGTTTTTTAGTATCCATAATCAAACTAACAATTGCGTACTCTGCAGTTCTTTGATCATGTGCAACGCTATTTTGTATGTCAAGTACTTGAGCTTTTAAATAATCTTCGCTTTGTTTATGACAAGATTTGCAAGCAGAGTTAATATCTCTTAAAGGAGAAGTGATATTGTGTTGAGTAACCTTTTTAGCCCCTTCTCTAACATAAGGCATATGACAATCCACGCAACTTACTCCATTTGCAGCATGCACACCGCCACTATAAAGTTCACTTTCTGGGTGTTGAATTTTAATAATTTGTGCCCCTGTTAATTTATGAGTAAAATCAGCTCCAAATACTCCACGAACTTTATCATAATAATCATCTAGCATTTCAATTCTAAATGGTTGTCCTTTTTTCCACTCACTCCAAGGAAAAGTTAAAACTATACCATCGGTTTCAATCTCTTTAGCTTTATTTCCATCTCTCCAAAACTCATACTCATCATAATTTTTCTGAGTTCCATTCCACCATTTTTTAGAACTATCATCTACAATAGTTTCACCCATTACTTTTACTTTTTCCCCTGTTGGTTTAAAATAGTATTCAACATGGCATTGAGAGCAAACTAAAGTTCTCATTTCTTCTCTTGTAGCTTTTACGCCTTGTACTGGATCTTTTTCATATCCCCTAGAAACTAAAGCATTAATAGCTGCTGGACGAGTAAGTCTTAAACTCATATCATTTGGATTGTGACAATCTGCACAAGTTACACCCATTCTTTTACCACCATGTGGACCTGCATGTTCAGGTGAATTTTCCACTATACCATCAACGGCTGGGATATTTTTAATCATGGTCCAATAATTTGTAGAGTTAAAAGCAGTAAAATCCCCTTTAGCAACATTTTTTATAAGCCATGGAGTCCATCCACTATGACAATTCATACAAGCTGCGGGCTGGCCTTTAAAAGCAGCAAGGCCGTGAGCATTAAGAAAATCTTTGTTGTTTCTTGCTGTTTTCATTTGATCTACTTGAACCCAAAAATGCCCTCTTTCTTCATTGAAATCAAGGCTAAAAGGATATCCTGCCCAAAGTATGGTTAATTGAGGAAAGCGAATCAATTTTGAATAAGCTAAATTACCACCAAACTCAGTAGCCTTAGGCTCTTCTTTTTCAACTGTTAAATACATTTTTAGTTGCTCTGGGAAAACCTTACCCCATTTTTCAAAATTTGGATCATCATCGCTAAGCAAAGAAAAATCAGCATTTGCTGCAATAGCATTTTTATTTGCTTCATCTTCTTTTTTTTGATTGATATCATTATTTAGCCATAAAACTCCCGCTATAAGTAAAACCAAAACAACAATACCCAAGCGTAAAATATTTTTTTTCATTCATCTTCTCCTTATTAAATTCCGTGTTTATGTCCAACATCTTTATGACAAGAAGCACAATTTAATGACTTGTCTGCATGTGGATTTGTTGTAGCATTGATAGCTGTTTGAGCAAAATCTGCATGACAGCGTATGCAGTTTTCTTGCACTATTTTTCTGCTTTTTTCAGTCGCACTCAAATTTGTAGGCAACTCATCAAGTTTAAAAGTAAAAGCATAAGCATGCCCTAAACCACTTTGAGCTTTAGCTATCCATTTAGCTACAAAATTATGTGGCAAATGGCAATCCACGCAAGTTGCCCTAGGTTCGCCTTTGACTTTTTGAGAGTGCGGCCCTGCCATGTATTCATTATAAACTTCATTCATAATATGGCAGTTATTACAAGATTCGCTTGCATTGCTTAAATAAGATGTGCCCTTAGCGTTATAAAAAGTATAAAACCCAACCGCAAAGAAAACAAAAAGCAAAACAAGAAAAATAGTAAAAAGATTCGAAGTTTTCTTCAAAATTTTCCTCCTTAAAATTATCATTTCTTAAAATCTTCAATAGAACAATAATGTCACAGAATTTCCCAGAAATAAATTTTGTAATTTTAACATAGATGAATTTAATATAATTTTAAAGATATATTTACTCTTAATTAACCTAAAAAATTTGAAACTTTTATTCAATAATTTTAAAATAAATGATAAAATATAACAAAAAAAGGAAAAATTAATGCAAATAAGTCCTGATATGTTTATCAATCGCGAACTTTCTTGGCTTCGCTTTAATTCTCGTGTTTTAGACCAATGTTCTAAAAATTTACCCTTATTAGAAAAATTAAAATTTATAGCTATATATTGCACTAATTTAGATGAATTTTATATGATACGCGTTGCAGGCTTAAAACAACTTTTTTCAGCTGGAGTTAATGCAAGCAGTAGCGATGAAATGACCCCTTTACAACAATTAAAAGCCATACGCAAATATTTACACCAAGAAAAAGAGCTTTTGGAGCATTATTTTAATGAAATCACAAGTGAATTAGAAAAAGAAAATCTTTTCATAAAGCATTATGAGAATTTAGATGAAAATTTAAAACAAAAATGTGATGAGTATTTTTTCTCTAATATTTTTCCTGTTATTGTTCCAATAGCTGTTGATGCGACTCACCCTTTTCCGCATTTAAACAACTTATCTTTTTCACTAGCGGTTAAAATTTGTGATAAAGCACATCCTGAACTTGTAAAATTTGGAATGATTAGAATTCCAAGAGTTTTACCTCGTTTTTATGAAGTAAGTGCAAATATTTATGTTCCTATAGAAAGTATAGTCCATCAACACGCAGAAGAAATTTTTCCAGGCTATAAACTCTTAGCTTCAGCAGCATTTAGAGTGACTAGAAATGCAGATATAGTAATAGAAGAGGAAGAAGCTGATGATTTTATGATGATTTTAGAGCAAGGCTTGAAGCTTCGCAGAAAAGGAGCTTTTGTAAGATTGCAAATTCAAAAAGATGCAGATGAGCAAATCGTAGAATTTCTTAATACTCACATGAAAATTTTTCATAAAGATGTTTATGAATATTCTATTTTACTCAATCTCCCTAGCCTTTGGCAAATCGCAGGAAATAAAACCTTTACACATCTTTTAAGCCCACTTTACACGCCTAAAACTTTACCACCTTTTGATGAGAATTTATCTATTTTTGATGCTGTAGAAAAAGAAGATATACTCATCATACAACCTTTTGAAAGTTTTGATCCAGTTTATAAATTTATCAAAGAAGCAAGCAAAGATCCTGAAGTAATTTCCATAAGAATGACACTTTATAGAGTTGAAAAAAATTCCAATATAGTTCAAGCTTTAATTGATGCTGCAAGCGATGGAAAACAAGTAACTGTGATGGTAGAATTAAAAGCACGTTTTGATGAAGAAAATAATCTTCATTGGGCGAAAGCTTTAGAAAATGCCGGAGCTCATGTTATTTATGGCATTACAGGTTTTAAAGTCCACGCTAAGGTTTCTCAAGTCATACGCAAACAAGGGGATAAGCTTAAATTTTATATGCATTTAAGCACAGGAAATTACAATGCAAGCAGTGCTAAAATCTATACTGATGTGAGTTATTTTACAAGCAAAGTAGAATTTGCAAGAGATACGACAAAATTTTTTCATATCTTATCAGGCTTTAGTAAAAACCGTCGTCTTCAAACTCTTTCAATGAGTCCAAATCAAATCAAAGAAAAAGTTTTAGAAATGATACGCATTGAAACAAGCAAGAAAAATGAAGGTGTGATTGTAGCTAAAATGAACTCTCTTGTAGATAGTGATATCATACAAGCTCTTTATGAAGCAAGTATGGAAGGAGTGCAAATCGATCTTATCATACGCGGAATTTGTTGCTTAAAACCTGATGAAGAATACAGCAAAAACATACGCGTTAGAAGCATCATAGGAAAATACTTAGAACATGCTAGAGTATTTTATTTTAAACATAGTGAGCCAAATTATTTTATATCGAGTGCAGATTGGATGCCAAGAAATTTAGAGCGTCGCTTAGAACTTATGACTCCTATATATGATGAAAGAAGCAAAGCTAAATTAGCTCAATTTTTACGCTTACAGCTTAGCGATAATGTTTTAGCTTATGAGCTTAAAAACAATGGAGAATATGAAAAAATTCCTTCTTCTGAAAAAACCATAGATTCTCAACAAACCTTAGAAGAATATGTAAGTAAAATTTATAAAACACTTAAAAAAGATACAGATCAAAGTCGTGCAACGCACTTAGCTTCCAAACTTTTCAAAGAAAACTAAAAGTTTTTAGGGTTTTATACCTTAAAAACTTTAAACTATGAATTTTTATTAATCTTCAAATTTCAATAAATATTAATTTTAAAACTGGTGGAAGCGAGGGGAATCGAACCCCTGTCCAAAAATAATCCCACAAAGATCTCTACATGCTTAGCAAAGATGACTACTTCACCCTACTTCGCTCATCTTCCAAAACTCAAAAGCAAGGCTAAGACTTTATTTCACCTCAACGCTTGTCAAACGCAAGGCTACACTATCAAAAATGACCGAAAATTAAGCTAGATAGTATGACTTAAATTTCAGGCTCAACTGAACTTACGCAGCTTTAGCGTAAGCAGGAGCGAATTTAACGTTGTTTGCGTTTAATTTTATTTGGGCTTTTTACGCTTTACCCAAAGCGACATGCCATCTAAGCAGACTTACTCCTGTCGAAGCCAAGTCGCTCCCTTATTTAGAAATAATATTTGGAACATTAACAATTAAAGGATTAAAAACCGCTAAAACAGAATCATCATTTTCATATGAACGACAATATTTTTCAAACTGATCGCTCATCAAAAGCATCCAATCCGTAAATTCATCACTAGCAGGTCCGTTAAAGCGATTTGCTTGCGCCATCATCTCTTCACAAAATACACAAAAATCAGTCACTTCTTCAAGATTTAAACGTCTTGCTGCCCAAGCGGTATTGTGTGCTAAAGTTTCAAGCTCTTTTATAGCTTCTTTATAACGCACACTATCGCTTCCAAGCTTGATGATTAAAGGTTCAAACCTATCGCACATGGTTCTAAAAAATTGTAAAAATTTTTCTATATCGTCAATTTCATAATCTAATTCTAATTTTGTTAAAATTCCCATTTTTAAACCATAATCATTAAAGTTTAATGTAAATTCTAGCAAATTTTAGCTAAAATCTTATTTTAATTTTTCCAAAATATAAGCAAAGATATGGATAGAATAGTAGAAATAGAAAAATACTCCTTTGATGAAACTTACGAAACTTCATTGCGTCCTTCAAATTTTGATGGTTATATAGGTCAAGAAAGCATTAAAAAAAATTTAAATGTCTTTATAGCTGCAGCTAAAAAACGCAATGAATGTTTAGATCATATACTTTTTAGCGGTCCTGCAGGACTTGGAAAAACAACACTAGCTAATATCATCTCCTATGAAATGGGTGCAAATATCAAAACAACCGCCGCTCCTATGATAGAAAAAAGCGGGGATTTAGCCGCTATTTTAACTAATCTTAGCGAAGGAGATATACTTTTTATTGATGAAATTCATCGCTTAAGCCCTGCTATCGAAGAAGTGCTTTACCCTGCAATGGAGGATTACCGCCTTGATATTATCATAGGTAGTGGTCCAGCCGCCCAAACCATAAAAATCGATTTGCCAAAATTTACTCTTATAGGAGCTACAACGCGTGCAGGTATGCTTAGTAATCCTTTGCGAGATCGTTTTGGTATGCAATTTAGATTAGAATTTTACAAAGATAGCGAACTTGCTCTCATCTTGCAAAAAGCAGCTTTAAAACTTAATAAAACTTGCGAAGAAAAAGCCGCACTTGAGATCGCTAAAAGAAGTCGTTCAACCCCTAGAATAGCTCTAAGGCTTTTAAAAAGGGTAAGAGATTTTGCTGATGTTAATGATGAAGAGATTATCACAGAAAAAAGAGCTAATGAAGCCTTAAATTCTTTAGGAGTGAATGAGCTTGGTTTTGATGCGATGGATTTAAGATATCTTGAACTTTTAACCGCTGCTAAGCAAAAACCTATCGGGCTTGCAAGTATTGCTGCGGCTTTAAGCGAAGATGAAAATACCATAGAAGATGTAATTGAGCCTTATTTGCTTGCTAATGGCTATATAGAACGCACTGCAAAAGGACGTATAGCTAGCACAAAAAGCTATAGTGCTTTAAAATTAAACTATGAAAAAACTTTATTTGAGGAGTAAATTTTGCAAAATGGAAAAATCTTTCTTATAAGCTTTATTTTAGTTATTTTATTTCTTTTGCTTTATCTTTTTAAAGGTTTTTTACTTGTGATTATCATAGCTAGTTTAATGGCGGTAGCTACCTCAAACATCAATGCGAAATTTTTAAATCTTACTAAAGGACATAAATTTTTAGCTTCCATTCTTACAACAGCTTGCATGGTTTTGCTTTTCTTTGCACCTTTTGTTTATGCCATGATAGAACTTGCCAAAGCTTTAAAGAATTTTGATATCAATTTAGTCACACAAACACTTGATTATGTCAAAAACTATCAATTTACCTTGCCTGAAAGCTTTAATTTTTTAGAACCTAAAATCAAAGAATTTTTAGCTTCTATAGATTTAAATAGCATTTCCAAACAAATCCTAAGTTATGCTTCAAGTTTTACAAAATCAGGAGCTAAATTCCTTATAGATATGGTTTTAATTTGCGTGTTTTATTTCTTTGCAAATCTATATGGAACAGAACTTGTTATCTATCTTAAATCCATCATTCCTATTGATAAAAAAGAACTCGATGATGTTTTAAGCGAAGTGGGTAATGTTATGGCTGTTGTGCTTTACTCTATGGTGATTGTAGCGATATTTCAAGGTGCACTTTTTGGTTTAATCACAATGTTTTATGGTTATGATGGAATTTTAATGGGAGTAATTTTTGCTGTAAGTTCTCTCATACCTGCTATAGGAGGAGCTTTAATTTATGTGCCTGTAAGTCTTTATGAATTTGCCTCAAACAATCTTAACTCAGCTCTTGTTATTTTTATTTATTCTGTAATTGTAATTTCTTTTATAGCAGATACTTTAATCAAACCTTTAATCATCAAATGGATCAACAAAAAACTTGTAAAAACTCCAACCAAAATCAACGAACTTTTAATTTTCTTGGCTATGATAGCAGGAATTTCTACCTTTGGTTTTTGGGGTATTATACTAGGTCCTGCGATTTTAACCTTTTTTGTATCAACTTTAAGAATGTATGTGATTTTAAAAGATAAGAATTTAATTTAACTTGCCTTAAAAAAGGCAAGTTTTATGTTCTAGGCTTTTGGACCTATCATTTTAGTAGGATCAACAAATTTATTGAAATCTTCTTCGCTAACCAAACCAAGCTCCATTGCACTTTCTTTTAAAGAAATACCTTTTTTATGGGCATTTTTGGCTACTTTAGCAGCGTTTTCATAACCTATATGTGGATTTAGAGCGGTAACTAGCATTAAAGAATTATGAAGATTATGATCGATTTTTGCACGATTTGGTTCTATGCCTACAGCACAATGGATATTGAATGAATGCATAGAATCAGCCAACAAATCAAGACTTTGCAAGAAATTATAAATAATCACAGGCTTAAACACATTAAGCTCAAAATTTCCTTGACTTGCTGCAAATCCAATAGCTGCATCATTTCCCATCACTTGTACAGCAACCATAGTAACAGCTTCGCACTGGGTAGGATTTACCTTACCTGGCATAATCGAACTTCCTGGCTCATTTTCAGGGATGATAAGCTCACCAAGACCGCATCTTGGGCCTGAAGCTAACCATCTTATATCATTTGCAATTTTCATTAAATTTGCAGCCAAACCCTTCATTGCTCCATGAGTGAAATTGATCGCATCATGACTTGTTAAAGCATGAAATTTATTTGGACTTGAAACAAATTTCGTACCTATAAGTTGAGTTAGTTCTTCACTTACTTTTTGGCTTAATTCTGGATGCGCATTAAGCCCTGTTCCTACTGCGGTTCCTCCTATGGCAAGTTCTCTTAAAGTTGGTAAAGAAGCGATGATTTGCTCTTTTGAATGCAAAAGCATAGAAAGATATCCACTAAATTCTTGTGCTAGAGTAAGTGGCGTAGCATCTTGTAAATGCGTGCGTCCTATCTTGATAATACCATCAAATTCTTTTACTTTTTTTTCAAAAGTTGCAATAAGCTCATCAAGCGCAGGGATGAGCTTTTTCTCTACTTGCTCAACCGCAACAATACTCATAGCAGTTGGAAAAGTATCATTTGAACTTTGACTCATATTAACATGATCATTTGGATGTACAAGCTTTTCTTTTCGAAAATCTCCGCCCATGATTTCAGTGGCACGATTTGCAATAACTTCATTCATATTCATATTGCTTTGCGTACCTGAACCTGTTTGCCAAATCGCAAGTGGAAAATTATCATCAAATTTACCTGCGATAATCTCATCACAAGCTTGAACTATAGCATTTTTTTTAGCATCATCAAGTTTGCCAAGTTTGTTATTGACTAAAGCTAAAGATTTTTTAAGATTTGCAAAAGCATAGATTAAAACCTTTGGCATTTTCTCACAACCGATTTTGAAATTTTCAAAACTTCTTTCAGTTTGAGCTCCCCAATATTTGTCATTTGGGACCTTAACTTCACCCATGGTATCATGTTCAACTCTGTATTCCATAGTGTTTCCTTTCTAGAAATATTGTTAGAATTATTTAAGCAAAAATAAGCATAAAATTAGCTTATAATTTAAAATTTATTTATAATTTTTGAAGTATTTGAAAGTTATGTGCAGTTTCTTTAAACTGCACGGATTATTCCACTGTTACGCTTTTAGCCAAATTTCTTGGCATATCCACATCATTACCAAGTCTTATAGAAATTTCCATTGCTAAAAGTTGAGTAATTACCATCATTTCAAAAAATTCACACATATAATGATCTTGCTCATTGGTTTTTATAAAATCATCACTCAAATCAAATTCTAAAGGCGAAATGCTAAGCACTGTAGAATCCCTAGCAATAAGCTCTTCAACATTTGATTTTGTTTTTTCATAAAGCATATGCTTTGGCATTAAAGCTATAGTATAAAGTTTAGAATCAGCCAGAGCAATAGGGCCATGTTTCATCTCTCCTGCAGGATAACCCTCAGCGTGAAGATAAGATAATTCTTTAAGTTTTAAAGCTCCTTCTAAGGCCAAAGGATAAAACACATCTCTACCTATAAAGAAAAAGCCATGTCCATCTAAATAACGCTTGGATAAACGATGAATTTTTTCATGTAAAGCCTGTTTTACACTCACACAATTTGGAGTATGTAAAAGCGCTTTAATTTCAGCAGAAACATTTAAATTTCTTTTTTGTGCCATAAAAATAGCAAGCATCCAAAGTGTTAAAACCTGAGTGGCAAAAGCTTTAGTTGAAGCAACTCCTTTTTCTATGCCCGCACGAGTTAAAAGGCTTAGATGTGCTAAACGCACTATATTAGAATTATCCACATTACAAATTGCAAAAGTCTTAGCACCCTGCTCTTTTGCAATCTTTAAAGCCTCTAAAGTGTCTGCTGTTTCTCCACTTTGAGAAATAACGATAAATAAAGAATCTTTTTTTATAATTGCTTCACGGTAGCGAAATTCACTTGCAATTTCTACTTTAGCTTTAACTTTAGCAATTCTTTCAAACAAATAAGCACTTGCCATTGCAGCATGATAGCTTGTTCCACAAGCACAAAGCGTGATTTCATCTACTTGACTTAAATCTTCATTGTTTAGCTCATCAAAAACGACTTCATCGCCTTGAATACGTCCCATTAAAACTTCACTCATCACGCGACTTTGTTCATAAATTTCTTTTTCCATAAAAAAGCGAAAGCCGTCTTTTTTTGCATAAGCCTTATCGCCTGAAAGCTTAGAAAAACAAAGTGATTTTAAAACATCATTTTCATAAACGACAAGCTCATCTTTACTCGCGTATCCCAAGCTTAAATCTTCAAGATACATTACCTCATCACAACTTCCTATCAAAGGTGCATCACCTGAAGAAAAATACCATTCTTTATTTGCATTTTTACCGATAATCAAAGGAGCAGCATTTTTTGCAAAATACACATGATGGGGATCTTTTTTTGTTACTAACAAAGTAGCAAAAGCACCGCGAAGTTCTTTGATGGTTTTTTGCCAAGCTTCAAAAACTCCCAAATTTCTTGCATAAAATTCAAAAAGCTGGACAATAACTTCAGTATCTGTTTGGCTTAAAAAACTCACGCCTTCTTTTTCAAGTTTATCTTTGATTTCTTTATAATTTTCTATAATACCATTGTGAATCACGCAAGAATACTGTCCTAAATGAGGATGTGCGTTGATTTCAGTAGGCTTACCATGAGTTGCCCATCTTGTATGACCTATAGCAAAACCATAACCTTGACTTTCAAAATCCATGCATTTATTCGCCAAATTTTCAAGTTTTCCTACAGCTTTAAAAAAACTAAGTTCGCCTTCTTGCATCACTGCCATACCCGCACTATCATAGCCACGATATTCTAATTCTTTAAGTCCATTTAGTATAATTTGTTTTTTTTCATTATTTCCTATATAGCCTACGATTCCACACATTTTTTACTCACTTATTAATAAATTAACTAGCTTTTGCTCGCTATGTTCTAATTTTTCATTCTTTTGAAAAATAAAAATATTGCGCGTCCTTTGTCTTATGGTTTGAATTTTTGCTGCGCATAAAACAAGTTCAAGTTCATTAAAAACATTCATCAAATACGCCATTAAACCCTGCTGATCTTTAGTATTAAGACCTAATTTGGCATACATTTTAGAATAATTTAAGTCTAATTTTAACTCATCTTTTTTAATGGCTGGCTTTTTAATTTTTTTCAAATTAAAACCAGAAAGATTTGAATTTAAAAGCTCGCAAAGTTTTAGTTTTTGCTCATCACTGATAATATTATCATATTCAAACCTTAAATAAATTTTATCATCAAAAAGTTCAAAAAAATTCATGAAAATAAGATTTAAATTTGTTAAAGAACTTAAAATAATAGCGATATTAAAATGAAGTGGCGCAACAATTTGCAAACTAAGATTTGTTTCATTACTAAACCAAAATTTAAAATCATTTTCTTTGGCTAATTTAGAAATCATAACAATATCTTCAAAAGTATTTTTTATAATAAAAAGATTTGATTTAATATGTATGATTTTATCTTGCAAAATTTCATCTTGCTCTAAAAAAATCTTACTTCTTTTAAGTGTTAATTCTTTTTTTACTCTTCTTGCACTTTCTTCAAGTAGATTTTCATCTTCAAAACCTTGTTTTGCATTTTCTAAAAGTTTATCAAGAACCCTAAAATAAAAAGCATTGTAATTTAAAGCCTTAGCCTTTAGCCAAGTTAAAGTGTATAAAAGCTCTAAATTTTCTAAATTTTTTAGTTTAGAAACCAAGCTACTTACAACAATAGGATTATATATATCTTCTTTTTCTACAAGATCTTTTAAGGCATTATTGTTTTTAAATATTTTAAGACCCCATTCTAAAATTTCATTCTTTAAATCAAATTTAGAGCAATACGCTCTATATATGCCTGCTAAAGAAATTTCATTTTCACTTTCTATAGCGCTTAAAAGTATCACAAGCTTTAAAATCATTTTTTCATCGGTTTTAAGTTTTTGGAGTATCTCAAGCTCATCTTCGTATTTTTCAAATTCACTTAACATAAGAAAAACTTGCTCATCAAAACTATAATTTCCTTCTTCATCACTTAAAAAACGAACTGTCCAAAAAGGCTTGCATAAATCTTTTAAAATTCCACTATCAAGCAAAAGCTTTAAAACACAAAAACTATGCCTTTTATAAAAAATTTTCTCAAAAAGCATTAAAGCTTTTTCTATATCTTTTTTACCGTATTTCAATCTTCTTAGGGCAAAAACCAAGTTAAGATCGAAAATAACCTGTTTATCTTCAAGTTTTAATAAGTATTCTAAAACTTCCACAAGAGTTTTAAATTTATATTCTTGTTTAAGAGTATGATTTAATCCATCTTGAATTTGCTTTGCTAAAAAGTGTGTATAAAAACCTATAGTATGCATACTTTGCAAAGCCTTTTGAACCAACAACTCATTTGCTCCAAAATGTTTTTTAGCTTTTTTATACATTAATTCACTCAAGTCATGAACATTAATAAGTAAAAATTCATCCTCATCTTTAGCACTTAATAAATTCATCGCTGATTTTAAAGAAAGTAAAAAGCCTCCAGCTAAACGTAACTCGCTTAAATTTTTTTCATCTATAAAATTTAAAGCATAATTTTTTGGAGAAGTCTTAAAAAGAACAAGCAAACCCTCTAAGGATCTTAAATGATTTAATCCACCAAAATCTTTTAAGATATTAAATTCTTGCTTTATAAATGGAATATCAAATTCTTTAAAATTTTCTAACAAAAGCTTGGCAAAATCATTTTTATTTTCTTTTAAAATACTCTCAAATTTTGTCTTAATCCCTTTAAATAAAATCCTAGAACCACATATGAAACGAGTTTGTATTATAGAAGTCTTAAGCTCATTACTAGCATTATAAAGTCCATTAAATTCTAAGACAACCGAATTAATTTGCAAATGCACATCATTTAAAATTTCGATAAAAGCCTTAATCATAGGTTTTAAATGAAAAGCCTTAATATCTTTATAAACAAAAATCAAAGAAATACTTTCATTAAAACAAAGACTATTGTTTGCATATGCTTTGCTTGCTAAAACACAAAAAGGGATATTATCACTTGGAGGTGAAAAATCATCAAAATAATCTTTAAGAACTATATCATAAGCTTTTTTTATGAAATTATCCATATTTTTAGAATGATATAAGCTAAACGCCCCTTGCTTAAGAAAAAATTTTCTACAACTTTGGGTATAGGAACTAAGATTTTTTTTAAAAATTTCTAATTCTTTATTTAACAAAATTTCCACTCTCTTTAAATTTTAATATTTTAATAATAATCTTAACAAAAATATCTTTTATTTTGGCTTTTTCTATAAACTCTTTTTCAGTAAGCAAAAATTATAATGCTTTATTTAAAAACAGCAAAAGAGTAAAATTAAAATGAAAAATTTAATTACCAAACTAGAAAATGAAGAAAGATTAAACCAAGAAGAAGCCAATGCACTTTGGGATTTAGATCTTTTTACCCTAGGCAAATACGCCCATAAAAAACGCACCAAACTTCATGGAAAAAAAGTTTATTTTAATATTAATCGCCATATCAATCCAACCAATATCTGTGCAGATACCTGTAAATTTTGCGCCTTTTCAGCACACCGAAAAAATCCTAATCCTTATTTGATGACTCATGAAGAAATCATGAAAATTGTTGATGAAACCGTAAAACGAGAAACCAAAGAAGTGCATATCGTTTCAGCTCACAACAAAGATACAACTTGGCAATGGTACTTAGGAATTTTTAAAATGATAAAAGAAAAATATCCCAATCTTCATGTGAAAGCTATGACTGCTGCTGAGATTGATTTTTTACATCGTCGTTTTAAAATGAGCTATGAAGAAGTGATAGAAAAAATGCTTGAATACGGCGTTGATTCCATGCCAGGCGGTGGAGCTGAAATTTTTGATGAAGAAGTGCGTAAGAAAATTTGCCATGGAAAAGTTAGCAGTGAAAATTGGCTTAAAATTCATAAACTTTGGCATGAAAAAGGCAAGCAAAGTAATGCTACCATGCTTTTTGGGCATATAGAAGAAAGACGTCACAGGATCGATCATATGTTAAGACTACGTGATCTTCAGGATCAAACTGGTGGTTTTAATGCTTTTATCCCTCTAGTTTGGCAAAGGGATAATAGCTTTATACAAATTGATAAAATCATGGATAGTGAAGAAATTTTAAAAACCATTGCCATTGCTCGTTTAGTGCTTGATAATATTAAAAATATCAAAGCTTACTGGGCAACAATGACTTTAAATTTAGCCATGGTAGCACAAGAATTTGGAGCTAATGATTTAGACGGTACCATAGAAAAAGAAAGCATACAAAGTGCAGGTGGTGCAAAGTCCGCCAAAGGCACAAGTTTAAAAACTTTTATCGATATGATAAAAACTTCAAATCTTATTCCTGTAGAACGCGATAGTTTATACAACGATCTAAAAACCTACTAAGGAGAAAAAATGGACTTCTTTAAACTCAAAGAAAACAATACGAGTTTTAAAACTGAAGTTATAGCAGGGCTTACTACTTTTTTGGCTATGGTTTATATTATCCCTGTAAATTCTAGCATAGTAGGAAATACAGGAATGCCCATAGAAGCTTTAATCACCGCAACAGCTTTAATCACCATAGTTGCAAGTGCTTTTAATGCTTTTTTTGCCAATACTCCTGTAGCTATGAGTGTTGGAATGGGTTTAAATGCTTATTTTACCTTTGCAGTTTGTTTAGGTCAAAACATAGCTTGGCAAAGTGCCTTAGGAGCTGTTTTTATTTCAAGTATTATTTTTCTCATACTTTCCTTTACGCATTTTCGCCTTTGGGTAATCCGCAATATCCCAAAAGATTTACGTCTTGCAATTTGTGCCGGTATAGGTTGTTTTATTGCATTTTTAGGCTTAAGTCAAATGGGTGTGATAATGCATAATAAAGATACTTTAGTCAGCATAGGAAATTTCAAAATCCCCCATGTGTTTTTTGGAATTTTTACTCTAGCTTTAATCATCTTTTTTTGGGCTATAAAACTTCGCGGAGCTTTTATTTTGGGGGTATTAGCAAGCTCTATTATCGCTTGGATTTTTCATTTAGATAACGCAAGTTTTCCTGTGCAAATCTTTTCTTTGCCAAATTTTAGCATGGAAAATGGTTTAGGAGCCATCTTTTTACAACTTGATATCAAAAGTGCCTTAAATATTACTATGATACCTATAATTCTTACTTTTTTTATCACTCAACTTTTTGATAGTATAGGAACTATCACAGGTGTGGGTGAAAGAGGAAAGATTTTTAATGATCCCAAAAATGGAGAAAAAAAACTAAGCAAAACCTTAATGGCAGATGCAACAGGATCAGCCTTAGGAGCTATGACAGGTACTTCTACAGTTACTGCTTTTGTAGAAAGCACTACAGGGGTTGAAAGCGGAGGAAGAACGGGGCTTGCAGCTTTAGTTGTAGCTATTTGTTTTGCTTTTACACTTTTTTTACTGCCACTTTTTAAAGCCATTCCTGCAAACGCAATATACCCCGTACTTGTAATGGTTGGAATTTTAATGTTTATGGAAGTTAAAAATATAGATTTTAAAGATAGTGCTATAGCTGTAGCAAGCTTTTTTACTATTATCATGATGCCTTTTACTTACTCCATTACCACAGGTTTTGCTTTTGGTTTTCTTTCTTATTTGCTTGTAAGAATTTTTAAACGCGAATGGGATAAAATCAATCTTGGCATTATAGTTTTAAGTTTATTATCTTTGGGTAATTTTTTACTTATGGCACTACAATAAATTAAGGATATATAATGATATTTTACTCCTATGAAGAATTTAAAGAAGATGTAAAAATTCTTGCTAAAGAAATTAAAAAAGATTTTAACCCCGATGCACTTTTAGCTATAGCAAGAGGAGGGATGAGTTTAGGACACTCTTTAGCAGTGGCTTTAAAAACACGTCAGCTTTTTGCTTTAAACTCAATTCATTACGATAATACAAAAAAACTTGATACTATTGAAATTTTTAACATTCCTGATTTAAGCAAGCACAAAAAAATTCTACTCATTGATGATATAGTAGATAGTGGAGAAAGTTTAGCAGAAATAAAAAAAGTTTTGCTTGAAAAATTTCCTCATATAGAACTTAAAATTGCAACCATTTTTTATAAAAAAACTGCTCTTTTGGAGCCTGATTTTAAAGTAAAAGAGGCTACTGAATGGGTGGATTTTTACTGGGATATAAATCTTGATTAAAAATTTGCTATAATTTTACTTTTAAAATTTTTAGGAGTTTTTGCTTGAGAATAAAATTTATATCTTGTATTTTAATTTTTTTTACTATTTTTGCTTTTGCTAAAGAACAAAATTTAGATGATTTTGAACAAGAATACCAAAACTATCAAGTAAACGATCCGCTTTCAGGATATAACAAAGCTATGACAAGTTTTAATGTGGCTTTGTATGATTATGGTTTGCGTCCCGTTCTTAAGGGCTATAACGCCATCACTCCTGAATTTATAAGATTAGGGGCAAGAAATTTCTTTGATAATTTACTTGCTCCTTTGCGTTTTGTAGGCAATGTTTTGCAGTTTAAATTTGAAGAAGCGGGAGAAGAATTTAAAAGATTTGCTGCCAATACCATTATGGGCTTTGGTGGACTTATGGATGTGGCATCAAAAATGGGTCTTAAAAAACATCCCGCGGACTTAGGAACCGTTTTGGCTCACTGGGGTGTAGGAAGCGGTTTTCATATTGTCTTACCTATACTCGGCCCTAGTAATCTTAGAGATACTCTTGCTTTACCTGCAACTTGGTATGCAAGTTTTACCGCTTACATTGATCCTACTTGGGCAAGTATAGCTATAAGTGCTTATGGATTTGGTAATGAACTTAGTTTTAGACTTGATGAAATTGATGAAATTTATCACAACACGCCTAATTTATATCCATTCTTGCGTGATGCTTACGAGCAAAGACGCAATGAACTTAGCAAATAAAGGAAAATAATGAAAAAAATATTTTTAATCTTGGCTTTATTTTTTAATGCTTTTGCCTTACAACTAGATGAAATTTCTAGTACTATGCAAAAAAACATTGATGCAAGCTTAAAACTTTTACAAGATAGCAAAGAAGACAAAAAACAAGCTGCTGATGGAATTTTTAAACTTTTTGATAGCATAATAGATTATAAACTCATGGCAAAACTCAGTCTTTCGAAAAATTATTCTAAATTAACCCCAAAAGAACAAGAAAAATTTACCACAGCCTTTGAAACAAGTCTTAAAAAAAGTTTTACCGATAAACTCAGTCTTTATAAAGATCAGATTTTAAAGGTCAAAAATGGTGAGTTAAAAAATGAAAAACGCTATTTTTTAACCACTTCTATGATAGTAGATGGGGAAGAAAAAAATATCATTTTCAAATTTTACAATGATAATAACAACTGGCTTATTTATGATGTAGATGTTTTAGGTGTGAGTATAGTACAAACTTATAGATCACAATTTGGAGATATTTTAGCCAACCAAGGCTTTGATGCCCTACTTCAAAAACTTGAAAGTATTGTCATAGAATAATGTTTGCAAAGCTTTTAAAGTTTTTTATTTCTCGTCCAAAAAGTACTTTTTTTGGAACCTTGTTTATATGCCTGTTTTTAAGCTTTTTTGCTTTTAAGCTTAGTGTAGATGCAAGTGCTGAAAGTTTACTTTTAGAAGATGATGCAGATTTAAAAACTTTTAGAGAAATTTCAAAACATTATAAAAGTGATAATTTTTTACTTTTAGCCTTCAAACCCTATGATGAAAAACCTTTTTCAAATGAAAATTTAGCCAAATTAAAAAAACTTCATGAAGAATTAGAAAAAGTCCCTTTAGTAGAACGCGTTTTTAGTATCATCAATGCCCCTTTGCTTCAAAGTTCGCAAAATACGGATTTAAAAGAACTTTTAAAAAATATCCCAAATATAGAAAGCCAAGATATAAACCGCACAAAAGCCCAAAATGAAATTTTAAATAGTCCCTTTTATAAAAATAATATCATCTCAAAAGATGGAAAAGTAACAGGGCTTATTATTTACTTAAAGCCTGATACAGTTTATAATAATCTTATAGAAAAACGCGATCTTGCTAGTGATGAAAAAGAAAAAGATCAAATTCGTCTTGCCATAAAAGAACATCAAGACAAGCAAAAAGTTATCACGAAACAAAGTCTAGATACTATTAAAAGCATAGTTCGCACTTATGAAAAAAATAAAGATACGCTCTACCTTGGTGGCGTAAGCATGATCGCTGATGATATGATAGCTTATATAAAATCTGATCTTGTGCTTTATGGTGTTTCTCTTGTATTTTTACTAGGATTTGCACTTTATTATTTTTTCCGTTCATGGCGTTTTGTTTTTTTACCTCTTTTTATTTGTTTTATAAGCTTAAGTGCGGCTAGTGGAGTTTTTGCACTTTTAAATTTTCAAATCACAGTTATTTCATCAAATTACGTTGCTTTAGTTTTAATTATCACCTTAAGTGTAGTTGTTCATTTGATCACGCATTTTATCGAAAGCACCCAAAATCATCCCAAAGCTAAAGTTGAGCGCATAGTGCTTGAAACCTTACTAGCCAAAGCAAATCCTAGCCTTTATGCCATTGTTACAACGATGATAGGATTTTTTTCTTTAATCCTATCAAATATCGAACCTATCATAAAACTTGGCATTATGATGAGTATAGGTATAGGTTTAGCTCTTATCTTTAGTTATTTGTTTTTAGCAAGTATCTTAGTTCTTTTAAAACCAAAAAATTATCATAAAAAAGAGTTTAAATTTAATCTTTTAGCCTTTTGTGCTAAAACCGCTCTTGATCCTAAAAAGCGTCGCATGATTTATGGAATTTCAGTTCTTGCTATAATCTTAGCTTTAATAGGCATTTCAAAACTCAGAGTTGAAAATTCTTTTGTCAATTATTTCAAAGATGGTAGTGAAATCAAAAAAGGACTTTTGGTTATTGATAAAAATCTAGGTGGAACCTTGCCTTTAGAAGTAATCATTCGTTTTCAAAATAATAAAAACGATCAAAATACAAGCGATACTCTTGATAGTTTTGAAAGTGAATTTGAAAATTTAGCCACACAAGAAACTTATTGGTTTGACTCTAAAAAAACACGCATTGCAAAAAAAGTTCATGAATTTTTAGAAAACAAAGAATTTGTAGGTTCTGTTTTAAGTCTTAATAGTCTTTTAACCCTAGGGAAAAATATCAACGATGGAAAAGAGTTAGATGATTTTGCCCTTGCATTTTTAAATGAGAATTTACCTGCTAAATTTAAACAAGACTTGCTTTCGCCTTTTGTAAGTATAGAAAATAACGAGTTAAGATTTAGTATGCGTATTGTTGACTCTGATCCGAATTTAAGACGTAATGAGTTTTTAATAGATCTTAAAAAACAGCTCAACGAGCTTGTAAAAAACGATGGAGTAGAAGTACAAATCACAGGTATAATGGTGCTTTATAATAATATGCTTCAAAGTCTTTTTTCATCGCAATTTGATACTCTTATATTTGTAATTTTAACTATTTTTATACTTTTTATCATTGTTTTTAGAGATTTAAAATTTTCAGTTGCGGCTATATTAGTAAATGTTATTCCTTTAAGCGTGGTTTTTGCTCTTATGGGACTTTTAGGTATTCCTTTGGATATGATGAGTATTACTATAGCTGCTATTGCTATAGGCATAGGCGTTGATGATGCCCTGCACTATATTTATCGTTTTAGGGAAGAAATTAAAAACAAAAGCCTAGAAGAAGCCATTATGATTTCTCACCTTAGTATAGGTTCGGCACTTTATTATACCACCATTAGCATAGTTTTAGGTTTTAGCGTGATGATGAGTAGTAATTTCATTCCAACAATTTATTTTGGAATTTTAACCGTTTTTGTAATGATTTTGCTTTTAAGTGGAAGTTTGTTCTTATTACCAAGCTTTTTAATCACTATTTATTCTAAGAAAGCCAAGTTTCCAAACCAACATAAAGAGCATATATTAAAACAATAATAGCTATATATTTTAAAAAATTTTTCATTTTTATCCTTTATTTAAAATCTTTAAAATGATTTTTGCAAGCTCTAAGGCTTTAAAACGATGAGAGATGTTATTCTTCTCATCCACGCTAAGCTGGGCTAAGGTTTTATCAAAACCTTTTGGAATAAAAAGGCTATCATAACCAAAACCATTTTCACCTTTTTCTGTATCAATCACTTTTCCATGCATTGTTCCATGCGTGCTAAATTCCCCCATCAAACCTACCATAGCAATAGCAGCAACATAATGCGCCTTACTTTGTTTAAAACCTTTTTTTATCATTTCATTTACAAGCTTATCACGGTTGCTTTTATCATTACCTTGACCACTGAATCGAGCAGAATAAATTCCTGGATTTCCTCCTAAAACATCTACGCAAATGCCGCTATCATCACTTAAAGCGATAAAATCTTTTTTTTGCTTTTCATCCAAAGCATTAAAAACCGCTCTTGCTTTAATCAAAGCATTTTCTTTAAAAGTTTTTCCATTTTCTTCAATCTCAAAAGGCGTTAAAACTTCATCAAAAGCATAAATTTCAAAATCTTTCAAAATTTCTTTAAGTTCTAAAACCTTATGCTTATTGCTCGTAGCTAGGATAATCTTCATAACAAAAGCTCCAAAATAATATCAAAAAAAAATATGATTTTATAAAATTTATCCTTGTGCGTAGCTTTTAAATATTAAATGATAAAACGATGTTAATCAATGCTTAATCCATTTCATAGTAAAATTATCCTAATTTAAATTTCAAATTTAATAGGAAATTGATAATGCTAAATAATGTCTTACCCTTATCTTTCATAGTTGGAACAAGATTTTTTGGGCTTTTTATAGTTTTGCCAGTTTTAAGTCTTTATGCTTTAAAACTTGAAGGCGCTAATGAATTTTTAGTGGGACTTTTAGTTGGTGTTTATGCCTTAACCCAAATGATTTTACAAATGCCTTTTGGGATTTTAAGTGATAAAATTGGTCGTAAAAAAACCATGCTCATTGGACTGATTATTTTTATAATAGGCTCTTTAATCTGCTCTTTTGCGGAAAATATCTACATCATGCTTTTAGGAAGAATGCTCCAAGGCGCAGGAGCTATTGGAGCTGTGGCTACAGCAATGATAAGTGATTTTATCACAGAAGAAAATCGTGGTAAAGCCATGGCGGTAATGGGTTCTTTTATAGGACTTAGTTTTGCAGCTTCTATGGTCATTTCTCCTTTAATGAGTGCAAAATGGGGTTTATCTAGCCTTTTTGATCTTAGTGCAGCTTTGTCTCTTTTATGTATAATTTTACTTTATACCGTTGTACCTAAAGAAAACAAAATCACTCATGAAAATGAAAAAACTCCTTTTTTTCATCTTATTAAACAAAAAAATTTAGCCCTTATGAATCTTACTAATTTCATGCAAAAAATGCTTATGAGTATAGCATTTTTAAGCATTCCTATCATTCTAGTAAAACATTTAGGCTTTGCTTCTGATAAACTTTGGATTGTTTATAGCGCTTCTATGATAGCAGGTTTTATCGCTATGGGCTTTGCTGGAAGTTTAGGCGAAAAAAGAGGTTTAGCTAAACAAATTTTACTCTTAGGAATTGTTTTTTTCATACTTTCTTATCTTTTTTTTACTTTTAGTAATTCTATAGATTTTTTTATTATAGCGGTTGTGATTTTTTTTATAGGTTTTAATTTACACGAACCTATTATGCAAAGTTGCGCATCAAAATTTTGTAAAGTTCATGAAAAAGGTGCAGCATTAGGGTTATTTAATGCTTTTGGATATGGTGGAAGTTTTATAGGTGGTATTATCGGAGGGATATTTTTACATCTAGATGCCTTAAATCTTTTGGCTATTATTTTAGTAATTTTAGCTCTAATTTGGCTTGTGGCATTATTTTTCTTAAAAAATCCAGCTGATTTTAAAAACCTTTATCTACCTTTAGAAACACCTTTAAATTTCAGTACTTTTAGCGAAAATTTAGGAGTTGTAGATATTTATAAAAACTCTAAAAATCTTGTTGTTAAATTTGATAGTAAACTTACAAATAAAGAAGAATTAGAAGGCAAAATTAAGATCTAAATCTAATTTTGCCCCGCAAAACCCATTGCTTTTATCATCACTTTTGCCTTGCAATCTGCACAACAATAAAGTGTTTTGATTTTATTTTCATCATTACCAAATTTAGGCTTCATTAAATTGGCTATTTTTTCTACAGCTTTTTTGGTGGCAAATTCTTTACCGCATTCTATACAGGCAAAAAGCTCATCTTTTGCCATGGTTTGATATTCAAAATAAGAAGCTCTAAACTCCATTCCACTACGAAATAATTTTAAAGTATCTTTTTCGGCACAACTTAACTCACAATACCCACAAGTCGTACAAAGAGAAGCATTAAATTTCAAAGCATTTTCTTGTTTATCAGCGATTAAAGCTCCTACATTACAGGCACCCACACAAGAAAGACAAAGCGTACAGGTGTTAGGATTGATTTCTACCTTGCCATAACGCAACCATTCGCCACTTTCTATACTGCCAAAATCTTCATTTTTTATCATTTCTTGCATTCTTTTGGCAAAATTTTCTCTTGTAGTTAAGGTGTTGTTATGAAAATCATATTTTAAATCTTGTATAAATTCTTGCTCTTTTAAAACATTTTGCAATTCTTTTTCATCTTTAGCAACAAAAATAGCTTTTTTTTGAAATTTTCTTTCAAAAAAAGTATTTAAAAGTACAATAGCCTCATTGCTACCACGAGATACAAAGTCCGTATAAAAAACCAAATTTGCTCCACTATTTTGCAAAAGTGTTAAAAAATGCATAGAAGAAAGCCACTTTTCACCCTCTATCATAAAGGGTAAAACATCTTTTGGTAAAGCAAGATTTAAATTTTCTAAAGACATTTTTTTAGGAATGATTAAAATTTTTTTATCTTTATAAAACTCACAAAGGGTAAAAAAACTTTCTCTTGGCATAGGAGCATAATCAAGCGATCCGCTAGGACACACACTAATACATCCTCCACAACCCAAACAATCCACTTGAGAAAATTCCAAATGTTTGTTTTCATCATCTTTCAAAATCGCCACAGTAGGACAAATTTCAGCACATTTTGCACAATGCTCACTGCGTCTTTCGTGGTATTGGCACACGCTAGCATTATAGCTAATATAAGTTTTATAATGATATTTTGGACTTTTGCTTTGCAAAAACTCCAACAATACTTCAAAATTTTCAAAATTTAAAAGATTATAACATCCACTTTGTCTTGTAAAATCTTTACGTACAACGCTTAAATCCTCAGCTTTAAAAAGTAAAAAATCAAAATCTATTTCCACTTCTTCGCCTTGATTTTTAACCACAGCACAAAGTTCCCCTACACTTCCAAAAACAGCTAAAATTTCTGCACTGCTTAAAGCAATAACCTTAAATCCATGTTCTTTTAAAAACTCTACAGTTTGAACATCGCTATCTACTAAAATCAAACGATTTTGCACTTCTTTGCTTTGTTCTAAATCAAGCCCTAAATCATAAACGCTAGCTCTTGCTTTATAAAGCGTTAAAACATTTTTACTTTGCTCTAAAATTTCATCTTGAGAATTTTTAAGATAAAAATTAATCTCAGGGGCATAAATTTGTGCTTTTTGATTTTTATCATTGCAAACTAATGCTTCTTTATCATTTACCTGATCTAAAATTTCAATAGCATCGGGCAAAGGGATCAAAACATCATTTTTTATATAAACAAAATCTTGCATTGTCTTCCTTAATCTCTTTAAAACATCATTTTATAAATTCTATGTTAAAATAACCAAATATTTTCTTAAGGCTTAAGATGAACAAATTTAGAACTTTTCCACAGATTAACACTCTTATTGAAGATGAGAGTTTAAAATCCTATCCTTTTTATATCAAAGCATTTTTTTGTAAAAAAGTTGTCGCAAAACTAAAAGAAAATTTTTCCCAAGATGAAATTTCTAAAGATAAACTACTTTTAGAAATCAAAAAAGAAATCAAAACTTTTTACCGCAAAGATTTACAAAGTGTGATTAATGCAAGCGGAGTGGTTATACATACAAACCTTGGTAGAAGTGTAATCCATGAAGAACTTTATGAAGCGTGTAAAGATATCATTTGTAATTATTCTAATGTAGAGTTTGATTTAGAAAATGGAAAAAGAGGCTCTCGCTATGCTTTGGTACTAGAAAAACTTAAAATGCTTTTTGAATGTGAAGATGCTTTAGTGGTCAATAACAACGCTGCAGCAGTTTTTTTAGTACTTAATTCTCTTTGTTATGATAAAGAAGTCATAAGCTCAAGAGGAGAACTTGTAGAAATTGGCGGAAGTTTTCGTGTGCCTGAAGTGATAAAAGCTGCAGGTGTAAAGCTTTGCGAAGTTGGAACTAGCAACAAAACACACTTAAAAGACTATGAACAAGCTATCAGTGAAAATACCGCTCTAATTTTAAAAACCCACAAGTCTAATTTCGCTCTTATGGGTTTTCACAGTGAAGTAAATATAAAAGATCTACATGAACTAGCAAAAGAAAAAGGACTTTTGAGTTATTATGATCTAGGTTCTGGCTGGTGTGAAAATTTAAATGAAAAACTGATTAAAAATGAACCTAAAATCAAAAAACTCGTGCAAGAATGTGATATTTTAAGTTTTAGTGGAGATAAACTTTTTGGTAGTGTGCAAGCGGGCATTATACTTGGAAAAAAAGAACTCATAGAAAAGCTTAAACAAAATCAACTTTTAAGAATGCTAAGAGTGGATAAATTAACTCTATCTTTTTTAAACGAAAGCTTAAAAGCTTATTTGCAAAAAGATTATGAAAAAATTATTACCTTAAAACTTTTAAATGATGACTTATCCTTTATAGAAAAAAAAGCTTTAAGAGTGCAAAAAGAATTAAATTTTCAAACCCAGCTTAAAAAAAGCAAAAGTTTAGTAGGTGGAGGTTCTATGCCTGATAAAAGTTTAGATACTTATATACTGACTTTTCAAGGAGATGCTTTAAAACTACAAACTCGATTTAGAAAAGAAAATATCATAGGACGCATTGAAAATGATGAATTTGTTCTTGATTTTAGAACTATACAAGAAAGTGAACTTCAAAAACTTATTCTTACAATCAATCAAATGGAAAACTTATGAAATCTGTTATTATAGGAACTGCAGGACATATTGATCATGGAAAAACTTCACTCATTAAAGCTTTAAATGGTTTTGAAGGCGATAGTTTAAAAGAAGAACAAGAAAGACAAATCACCATTAATTTAAGTTTTTCAAATCTTAAATTAAAAGACAAAAACATTTCTTTTATCGATGTTCCAGGGCATAAAGATTTGGTTAAAACTATGGTAAGTGGAGCTTTTGGCTTTAGTGTTTGTTTATTTGTCATAGATATTAACGAGGGTTTAAAAGAACAAAGTTTAGAACATTTAGAAATTTTAAAAATTCTTGATATTAAAAATATCATTTTAGTGCTTAGCAAATGTGATCTTTGTGAAAATATAGAGCAAAAAAGTGTAGAAATTTTAGAAGAGTTAAAAAATTTAGATTATCCCATTTTAAAAGTATTTCACACCAGTATAAAAAATAATCAAGGCATAGAAGAATTAAAAAATTATCTTTATACCATAGAAAACAAAGAAAACGATGAAGAACTGATTTTTCATTATTATATCGATAGAGTTTTTTCTCTAAAAGGCATAGGAACTGTCGTTACAGGCAGTCTTAATGAAGGAAGTATTACTTTAAATGAAAAAATCATCTGTTTAGACACTCAAAAAGAACTCATTGTTAAAAATATACAAAACCACGATACTAATTTAGAGCAAATCAAAGCTTGTAACCGTGTGGCTTTAAGTTTAAATTGTGATTATAAAGAGTTGAAAAAAGGTTATTTGCTAAGTAAAAAAGGTTATTTTAAAGCCTTTAAAGAATGCGATGCTTTAGTTAAAGCAAAAAATTTACAAAATAGCAAAATGATTTTTTGCGTGGGTTCAAGACAAATAGAATGCAAAATAAATATATTAAAAAAACTAGAAAATGATGAATTTTTTGTGCATTTTAGTTTTGATAAAAATGTATTTTTAAGTTTTGATGAGGCTTTTATTTTATTACAAAACAATCGTGTTATAGGCGGTGGTAGGGTTTTAAATCCTTTAAGCGAACCTTTAAAAAAAGAACAAAAAAATAAATTTTTAATGTTTTTGAAAAATAAAGATTTTAAAGCAGCCTTTTCTTTCTTAAAAGACGCACACAAATATGGCTTTGGCTTGCTTTCAAGTTATCAAAGATTTAAACTCTCTCATCAAAAAGCATTGAAATTAGCAAAAGAATTAAATCAAGTATTTGTCGATGAAAAAAATCTTAATGTATATCATTTACAAAGTCTAGAAGAAATTAAAAATTTCATCAAATTCATACTTGAAAAAAATCCTTATGCCATGCTTTCAGCACATTCTTTAGCCTTAAGGATTACTTGGGCAAGTGAAAATTTTTGCGAACTCGGACTTAAAGAAATGTCAAATTTATTGGATTTTCAAAATGGAATTTATTTTAAAAAAGGTATAGATTTTGAAAAACTTCAAGAAAAAAACAATAACCAAATGTATGAAATTTTAAAAAAACAAGGCATTAAACCCGAAGCTCCTTATAATCTTTATGATTTTTTAGAACTTGATAGAAAAAGCGGAGATAATATACTCAAAAAACTTACCCAAAAAGGCTTGGTTGTAAGACTTTCACACAATCTTTTTATAGAAAAACAAGCTCTTGAAAAACTTATGCAAGAATGTTTAAATTTATTAAAAAATCAAAGTCTTGATGTGCAAAGTATGAAAGAATATTTCAATCTTTCAAGAAAATATGCTATTGCTTATTTAGAATACTTAGACAAATTTCCTCAAGTAAGCAAAGAAGCTGAAAAAAGATTTTTAACAAACATTTAGAAAATCATTATAGAATTAAACATAATTTATTTAAAGGATTTATAAACTATGAAAAAATTAAGTTTAATTCTTGCCTGTTCAGCATCTTTGTTTGCTGCAAGTAATTCAGAAATTAGTGATTTTTATTCAAAAAGCATTAAAGCACAATTTCCAAATGCTACCGTTAGTGTATCAAATCGTCAAAAGGTTGGTAATACGGGTTTTGAAAGTGTTGTTGTAAGCGTTGAATTAAATGGACAAAAACAAGAAAACATTCTTTTTACAAAAGATAGTCTTATTACCCCTGATCTTATCGATTTGAAAACGGGAATTTCCTATGCTCAAGAATATGAAATGAAAAAATTTCAAGAAGCAAGAGAAAATTTTACAAAAAATGCTAAAGCTGTAGCACAAAAAGAAACCATGGTAATAGCTTTGGGAGATAAAAATAAACCTGCAATTTATGTTTTTTCGGATCCTGAATGTCCATATTGTAGAGAGCATTTAGCTCAAATTGATGATGAACTTAAAAACTATCAAGTTAATTATATTTTAACTCCAGTACATGGAAAATCTGCTTTTGAAAAATCCGCTCTAATCTACAAAGAAGCAAAAAAAGCAAAAAATGATAAAGAAAAAATCGCAATTTTAAACAAATACTATGATGCAAATATCAAAAATTATCCAAAAGTAAGTGATGCAGAATTAAAAGAAGTTTTTTCCTTATATGAAAAATATCGCTCATTAGGTCTTAGCGCTACTCCAACTATTATTAAATAAACCTAATGTCTAAATTTGCTTTAATTTTAAGCTTTTTTATAGCACTCTTTATGAGTGCTTGCACCAATGCAACTTTCATACAAAGCTTTATTCAAACAAGCAATGAAGGCATTTTTATCAGATCGCAAAAACAACAAAGTTTTAAAATTTCCTTTCAAAATCCTAGCCAACTTCGAACTACTTTGGATAGAGATTTGGCTTTAAAACTTAAAAATTTAGGCTTAAAAGAAGTAAAAGAGAATGCAGATTATGAAATTTTAATCAATCTTGTAGATATGAAAAAGCGTTCTTATGCTCAAAAAATCACAACTTCAGCAAGATTTTTTTATGATTTTGATCCTTTTGAAAGTGATGGAGAATGGATGGTAGAAAACTACTATACTATGCAAGTTAATTTACAAATCAACTCTAAAAATTACAATTCTCAAAAAACAAGTCTTCTTGCAAGAACAGCTTATCTTGGAAATAAAGAACACTGTCAATTATCTTTAGAAAATAAAATTATAAATCAAATAGTGAGTTTTTTTATTTTTAAGAAAAGAACAATCAAGAGTATAAAAACTCTTGATTTTAAGAATTATTAAGCAAAATAAGGTTTGATTTGTTCTACCCAAGCATCAATTCTTGATTCAGTTTGATCTTCTTGATTATCATTGTCAAGAGCAAGTCCAACAAATTTACCATCTACAACCGCATCGCTTGCTTCAAATGTATAACCATCAGTTGAAACTTCTCCTACCAAATTTGCACCTGCATCTTTTAAATTTTGAGCTAATTTACCCATGCCGCCACAAAAAGTGTCAGAATAACTTTCACTATCACCCATACCAAATACAGCTACAGTTTTTCCACCAAGACTAAGCCCTGAAAAATCAAAACCATCCCAATCATCTTGTAAATCACCACTTCCCCAAGTTGAAGTTCCACAAATTAATTTATCGTAAGAATTCATTTTAGCCGCATCAATATCTGAGATATTAAAAACATCGCTAATTCCAAGTTTTGAAGCAATTGTATTAGCTGCTCCTTCTGTATTTCCCATAGCACTACCATAGATTACTGCTACTGACATTATTTTCTCCTTATAATTTGATTTGATATTTTATACGGAACTAATTTTAACATAGTTTTGTTTAAATCACACAAAAAATGTTTTATTTCAATAAAATGTGTGAAATTTTTGTTACGTGGACAAACAATATAAAATTTTTCAAAATTGTTTTCTTTTATTAAATTCAATAATCCATGAATTTCATTTTCAACTTTTAAATTATGCGTATTAATCTCTTTGCAAAGTGGTAAAATTGCAAATTTCTTATCTATTATAATAAGATTACCATCTTGATCTATATTTTTTCCATTATTTTGAAAAGAAACCTTATCATAAACATAAGAGCTAAATAAAATTTGTGCATCAAAACAAATACCATAAAGATAAATTCTTAAAAGTCTTAAAAGATTGATATTCTTAGATATTTTAGTATTAAAAATCAAGCTTTTTCTTTTTTGAAAATAGAAAGCGTATGTATTAAGCTTGATATTTATATTTTGAATCTTACCAAATGAAACATGCATTATATCATGTAAAAAATTTCCAAATATCATTTTTAAACTCTTGGTATTTTTTGCATATAAAAGAGGAATTTTTAGAGCGCTATCAACACTCGCATTATATTGAGTTAAAAAAGTCAACATAAGTTCTTGATTGTTTAAATAGCGATAAATTTGCGGTATAAATTCTCGCTTATCATCAAATCCAAATAACATCTTTAACCTTTATAGCAAGAAAATTCTTTATTAAGATTAAAAATTTTACAATATTCACAATACACACAACTTACACTTCTTTTTGCACAAACTAATGGAATTTTGCGCTTTTTAGCTTCATTTTTGATTTTTTTCATAGTATTATGATTTAAAAAGCTTGTTAACATTACTATACATTCTGTATCACAAGGAATCGGCTTGCGATTAACTCTATTTTCATTACGCGCATCCCAGTGTTCTATTTTTTTAGCACCTAAATCATGTAAAACAGCTCTAATAGGAGTGATTTCATCTGCACCAATAACCAAAACTGACATAAATTCTCCTTTGTGATTTTTAAAATATATTTTGATAATTATTATTATAATATAAAAAAACTAAATTTATTTTGAAATTTATTATCAATAAAATGCAATTATTCAGTTAATTTTAATTTTTAATAGATATAATTTACTAATTAATAAATTTTATTATTTAGGAGAAAACAATGAAAAAATTGACTAACGATTTTGGAAACATTATAGCCGATAACCAAAATTCATTAAGCGCAGGCGCAAAAGGACCTTTACTTATGCAAGATTATCTTTTACTTGAAAAACTTGCTCATCAAAATAGAGAAAGAATTCCAGAAAGAACCGTTCATGCTAAGGGAAGTGGAGCTTATGGCGAAATAAAAATTACAGCAGACTTAAGTGCTTATACCAAAGCTAAAATTTTTCAAAAAGGCGAAGTTACTCCATTATTTTTACGCTTTTCAACAGTAGCAGGTGAAGCAGGTGCAGCAGATGCTGAACGCGATGTGAGAGGTTTTGCTATTAAATTTTACACCAAAGAAGGAAACTGGGACTTGGTAGGAAATAACACTCCGACATTCTTCATCCGTGATGCTTATAAATTCCCTGATTTTATCCATACTCAAAAAAGAGATCCAAGAACACATTTAAGAAGCAATAATGCTGCTTGGGATTTTTGGAGTTTATGTCCTGAAAGCTTACATCAAGTAACCATTCTTATGAGTGATAGAGGAATTCCTGCAAGTTATCGTCATATGCATGGATTTGGAAGCCATACTTATAGTTTTATTAATGATAAAAATGAAAGATTTTGGGTGAAATTCCATTTTAAAACCCAACAAGGGATTAAAAATCTTACCAACCAAGAAGCTGCAGAGCTTATAGCAAAGGATAGGGAAAGTCATCAAAGAGATCTCTATAATGCTATAGAAAATAAAGATTTTCCAAAATGGAAAGTTCAAGTTCAAATTCTTGCTGAAAAAGATATAGAAAAGCTTGGATTTAATCCTTTTGATTTAACAAAAATTTGGCCTCATAGTCTTGTACCTTTGATGGATATAGGCGAAATGATTCTAAACAAAAATCCTCAAAATTATTTTAATGAAGTTGAACAAGCTGCCTTTAGTCCAAGCAATATCGTTCCTGGAATTGGCTTTAGCCCTGATAAAATGTTGCAAGCTAGAATTTTTTCATATCCTGATGCACAAAGATATAGAATAGGAACTAATTATCATCTTTTACCAGTAAATCGTGCAAAAAGCGAAGTGAATACTTACAATGTCGCTGGTGCTATGAATTTTGATAATTATAAAAATGATGCTGCTTATTATGAACCAAACAGCTGTGATAACAGCCCAAAAGAAGATAAAAGCTATCTTGAACCTGATTTAGTCTTAGAAGGCGTGGCACAAAGATATGCTCCACTAGATAATGACTTTTATACTCAACCAAGAGCTTTATTTAATCTTATGAATGATGATCAAAAAACTCAACTTTTTCATAATATCGCTGCTTCTATGGAAGGAGTTGATGAAAAAATTATCACTAGAGCTTTAGAACATTTTGAAAAAATTTCACCTGATTATGCAAAAGGAATTAAGAAAGCTTTAGAAAAATAATTTTTACTTGCCACTTTTGGTGGCAAACTAAAGATTATAATAATTAAGGAAAAACAATGACAACTCTTAGTTTAGAAGAAGAAAAAAGATTTGAAGAGCTTTGCAAAATGGCTTTTAATTTTGCAAGAAATAATGAATGTGAAAATCTTAAAATCATGATAGAAGCGGGTTTAAATGTAAATTTAAAAACTCATAAAGGCGATAGCTTACTTATGCTTGCAGCTTATAATAATTCTTATGAAAGCGCTAAAATGCTTTTAGAAAAAGGTGCAAAAGTAGATGAAAAAAACGATCGTGGACAAACCCCATTAGCAGGAGTTTGTTTTAAAGGATACTTACCTATGTGTGAACTTTTAGTTAAGTATGGAGCAAATATTGATGAAAACAATGGTTTAGGAATGACACCTTATACTTTTGCTATTATGTTTGGACGCAAAGATGTGGCAGAATTTTTACTCAAAAAATCTAAAAATAATTTTTTAAAGAAAATGAGCCTAAAAATACTAAAATTTATCAAAAAATTTTAGTTATTTTTTAAATTTCTTCAGATACCTATAAACACTAGGTTCTGAAATTTTTAAAAATTTTGCTACGATAGGAACCGCTCCTTTTATATTAAAAATACCTTTTTCATATAGCTTTTCAGCAATTTCTTCTTTTTGAGTAATACTTAATTGATAATCAGAATTTAAATAACTAGAATCTACACTTTGAACTAAAATATCCTCTATCGAGTGACTTAATGTTTCTATGCTTGAATCATTTTGAGAAAAACTAATATTTCCTAAAATATCACCCATATCTCCAATTTTTTCTAAATCAATCATCTTGCATATTAAATCTCTCATAATGCTAGTATCATGATTAATACACAAAATACCTACTAATTTATCATGATTTTTAATAAAAAAAGTAGATCCTCTAATTAATTTTGATTTTCCAACAAGAGCCTTATAATCACATAAAAAATCTTTTTCTAAATATTTTTTATTTTGCATAAGCTCACTTGCAAAAGCAGTCAAGGGAGAATCTAAATTTCTCCCACTAATGTGATTATTAGCAATTGCCGCAATATAAGCTCCATCTTCAGTAATTACATGAAAAACTATCTCATATTGCTCACCTAAAACTTCTCCTAAAAAATATGTCAACTTTATAAATTGTTGTTTTTGTCCCTCATCCATAAAACTGCCTTCAATAAAAAATTAATATAATATTAAATTCTACTCTTTATACTTTAAAACATTTCTTAAAAATAAAATTTTATTATTATGATAATAAAATATTGACAAATTATTATTGTAGTGATAAAATGCATTCTGCTTAATCTATATTTAACAAAGGAGAATTCATGTCAAACTATCCAAAGGCCATTGGTCCATACTCAGCTTACAGAGAAGTAAATGGACTTTTATTTATATCAGGACAACTTCCTATCAACCCTACTTCAGGAGAAATAGAAAGTTCTGACATCAAAGAACAAACCAAACAATCTTTGAAAAATATCGGTGCTATTTTAGAAGAAAATGGTATCAGTTATGATAAAGTGATTAAAACCACTTGCTTTTTAGCTGATATCAATGATTTTGTAGCATTTAATGAAATTTATGCTGAATTTTTTAAAGATCCTTATCCAGCAAGAAGTGCTTTTGCAGTAAAAGATCTGCCAAAAAAAGCTAAAGTAGAGATAGAGATTATCGCTCAAAAAGGCTAAAATATGCTAGGTATTGTTTTATCTCTATTTAGCATTTTTTTACTTGTTTTTATGCTTTATAAAAAAATCAATGCTCACATGGCATTGCTTTTAAGTGGTTTACTTTTACTTTCCTTAGCTGCTATTTTTGGACTTTCTCCACACATTGTCGCTAAAGGTTCTTTAAATTTAGGTTTTTTTGATATTTTTCAAGTTTTTAATCAAACCATGTCAAGTACATTAGCAGGGCTTGGACTTACACTTATGACTATAGCAGGTTTTTCTGCTTATATGGATCATGTAGGGGCTTCTTATGCACTTTTTAAAGTTTTTGAAAAACCTTTAAAAGCCGTAAAATCTCCTTATGTTTTACTCATAGTTGCTTATTTTATCGTGCAATTTTTAGTTCTTTTCATCCCTTCTCACGCAGGCTTGGCACTTTTACTTATGGTTACTATGTATCCTATACTTGTACGCTCTGGTGTTTCAAAACTTTCTGCCTTAAGTGTGATTGCTATTTGTCAATATATCGATCATGGGCCTGGAAGTGGAAATGTGATCATGGCATCAAAAGTAGCTGAAGTTGATCCTGCAATTTATTTTGTTCATTATCAACTCCCTACAACCTTGCCTATCATTATAGCTGTAGGTATTGCAATATATCTTTGCAATAAATTTTTTGACAAAAAAGATAATTTTGTCTTCAATGCACAAGAAATTGAAAAAGAACTAAATGAAAATGAAGGTAAAGAAAAAGAACTTAAAAAACCTCCTAGAATTTATGCGATTTTACCTATAATTCCTTTGGTTTTAATCCTAGGATTTAGTTCCGTGCTTGATAGCATCTTGGTTTTAATGGGAATAAGTAGCGCTGAAGAAGTCAAAGCAGCTGCTAGTACCGCAATTAAAATGAATGTTCCAGTAGCAATGGTGATTTCAACTTTTGTGGCTATTATTTTTGAAATGATACGCTATAAAAGCATAGTAGAAACTCTTAATTCTATTATGATTTTCTTTAAAGGAATGGGACATTTATTTGTTATCACAGTTTCACTTATCGTTTGTGGTCAAGTATTTGCAAGTGGTCTTTTATCTGTAGGTTTTGTAGATACTTTAATAGAATTTTGCAAAAATGCAGGATTTGGAGTTTTGGCTATTATTATCGCCGTTTCAATCTTACTTGCAGTTTGTGCTTTCTTAATGGGTTCAGGAAATGCAGCATTTTTTAGCTTTGCTCCACTTATCCCAAATATAGCAAAACACTTTGGAGTTGAAACTATCACCATGATAGCACCAATTCAAATCATGACGGGCTTTGGAAGATGTGTTAGTCCTATTGCACCAGCGATCTTAGCTATTTCAGCTATTGCAAAAGTAAGTCCTTTTGCCGTGGTTAAAAGAACAGCTATTCCTATGCTTGTAGCGGCTATTGTAAATGTTATTATGACTTATATTTATCTTTAAAAAGGAGAAAAAATGAACTCAAAAACTAAACTTATTCATTGTGGCAGAGGCGATCAAAGTGCTGAAGTAAGATCAGTTAATCCTACACTTATGCGTGCATCAACCATACTTTTTAAAGATCACGCAACTTGGCAAAAATACAGAGAATTAAGAAAAACAGATCGTGTTTTAAGCTATGGGGCTAGAGGAACAACAACCAATTTTGAACTTGAAAAACTTATTTGCACTCTAGAGGGTGGTTATAGAGCACAACTTTTCCCAACAGGACTTGCAGCATTAGCTATGGTGCTTTTAAACTATGCAAGCAAAGATGCGCATTTTTTAATCACTGATGCAATTTATGGGCCTGTAAGAACGATTTGTGAATTATTTTTAGAAAAAATGGGTGTTGAAATTGATTTTTTAAAAGCTGATGCAAGTGATGTAGAAGAAAAAATCAAACCTAATACCAAGCTTATCCTATGCGAAAGTCCAGGTTCTATACTTTATGAAATCATAGATTTACCAAAACTTTGCAAAATTGCCCATGCACATAATATCCCTGTAGCTATTGACAATACTTATTCTAGTGGATATTTTCTAAATCCTTTAGAGCTTGGAGTGGATATTTCAGTTATCGCCGCTACAAAATATCTTAGCGGACACTCTGATGTAACCATGGGTATAGTAGTAATCAACGAAAAAGAATGGAAAAATTTTGACAAACTTCCAGAAGCTTTAGGCTTTACAACAAGCCCTGATGATGCTTACTTAGTACTTCGTGGTATGAGAACACTAGATGTGAGAATGAAAGCTCATGAAAAAAGTGCTGATGAAATTGTAGAGTTTTTACAAAGCAGAAAAGAAATTAAAACAATTTTCTATCCAAAACTCAAATCCCACCCAAATCATAAAATTTTCATGCGTGATCATAAAGGTGCAAATGGTATGATTACCATAGAATTTGCAGAAGGTTATAACAAAGATGATGCTATTAAATTTGTAGATAAACTAGAATACTTTTCAATTGGTGCTAGCTGGGGTGGATATGAAAGCTTGGCCACCGTAACTACTCCACCTAGAACTGCAACAAATTGGAATGCAAGAGGGCCATTTGTAAGATTTCATATAGGTCTTGAAGATACTAAAGATTTAATTGCTGATTTAACACAAGCTTTTGATAGTATTAAAAAATAAGGAGATAAGATGACAGGAATTAGCGTATTTGATCATAGATTACTAGCAGACTCATGGAGCACGCAGGAAATGCGTGCTATTTTTTGCGAACAAAACCGCATACAAAAATGGCTCGATGTTGAAGCAGCTTTAGCAAAAGCACAAGCAAAACTTAAAATTATCCCTAAAAAAGCAGCTGATGAGATCGCAAAAAAAGCTCATTATAAATTTATGGATATGGACTTTATCTTTGCTGAATTTAAAAAGACTAAACACCCTTTAGTTCCTACTGTAAGAGGATTAGAAAAAGCTTGCGATAATAATTTAGGAGAATATGTGCATTTTGGAGTAACCACTCAAGATATCATCGATACAGGACTGGTTTTACAATTTAAAGAAGCAATGACTCTTGTAAAAAGCGAATTAAAAGCTATCGCAAAAGCCCTAGCAAAACTAGCTAAAACCCATAAAAATACTGCTATGATGGGAAGAACTTTAGCACTTCAGGCTTTGCCTATTACTTTCGGACATAAAGTGGCTATTTGGTTAAGCGAACTTGAGCGTCATTTTGAAAGAATACTTGAGCTTGAAAAAAGACTTTATGTAGGCAGTATAGTAGGCGCTGTAGGAACTAAAGCAAGTTTAAGTGATAAGTGCAATGAGGTAGAAAAACTCACTTTAGAAAATTTAGGACTTGATGTGCCTAATATTTCTTGGCAGAGCGCACGTGATCGCTTTATAGAACTTGGTTTTGTACTAGGTAATATCAACGCAACCTTTAACAAAATCGCTCATGAAATTTTAATCCTTTCGCATAATGAAATTGATGAAGTTGCTGAACCTTTTGGCAAAGGACAAGTAGGATCAAGCACTATGCCACACAAAAGAAATCCTGCAGTAAGCGAAAATGCAGTTACAGTAAGCAATGCTTTTAAAGCAAATTTAGCCATTTTAAGTGATATTGAAAGACATGAACATGAAAGAGATGGTCAAGTTTGGAAAATGGAATGGAAGCTTTTACCTGAAATGTTTTTAATGCTTTCTGTGGTTTTAGCAAACATGAAATTCGCTCTTAGCGATTTAGAAGTAAAAAAAGATAAAATGCTTAAAAATTTAAATACTCTTAATGGTTTTGTTTTAGCAGAGCGTGTTATGTTTGCATTAAGCGATCATTATGGAAAACAACATGCCCATGAAATTGTTTATGAAAATGCTATGCTAGGTATAGAAAAACAAAAAACTTTTAAAGAAGTTTTACTTGCAGATAAAAGAGTATCTAAGGTATTGAAAGAAAAAGAAATCGATGCTTTGCTTGATGCAACAACCTATGTAGGATATGCACCAAAACTTATAGATGAATTTTTGGCAAAAATCAAAAATAGCGCTATCTTAAAATAGGAAAAATCATGTTCTATAGTGAAATTTTAGCGGATTTTATTTTCAATCTTAAATATGAAAATATCCCTAATACAGTTGTTCAAAGAGCTAAAGAACTTATGCTTGATAGCCTTGGAACAGCTATAGCAGCAAGCAAAGAAGAATGTGTTTTAAATGCTTTTAAAGCTTTTGAAAATTTAAGCACAGAAAAAAATACTCCTATTTGGGTAAATGATCAAAAATTAGATCCTATATATGCTGCTATGCTTAATGGCATTGCTTCTCATGCGTTAGATTTTGACGATACGCATACAGAAGCGATTTTGCATGCAAGTGCGATTTTAACTCCACTTTGTTTAAGTTATGGATTTCATGTTAGTAAAGATGCAAAAAAAATCATCAAAGCTTTTATAATAGGCTGGGAAATTGCAGCTAGAGTAGGCATTGCAGGTAAAGGCACTTTTCATAAGCGTGGTTTTCATACCACTGCTATTGCAGGAATTTTTGGAAGTGTGAGTGCAAGTGCAATCTTGCTGGATCTTAACAAAGAACAAATCATCAATGCTTTAGGACTTGCAGGAAGTTTTGCAAGTGGGATTAATGAGTTTTTATCCAATGGTTCTAATTCTAAGGTTTTACATATTGCCAATGCTATTAAAAACGGTATTATGGTAGCTCATTTTGCCAAAAACAATATGAGTGGACCTTTGAGTATTTTTGAAGGTAGAGACAATATCTTTAAATGTTTTGGTATAGAAGAAGAATGCGATAAAACAGAACTTAGCAAATCCTTAGGTGAAATTTGGCAAACCATGCAAGTTTCAATCAAGCCTTATCCAAGTTGTCATTTTGCTCATGGGCTTATTGATTGTGCTATTGCTTTAAAAAATGATGGTTTAAAAGCTGATGAAATTAAAAGTATTCATTGTTTTGTAGATGAAGTTCCTATTTCTTTTATCTGTGATCCTTTGGAAGCAAAATACACTCCAAATAGTGCTTATGAAGCTAAATTTTCCATGCCTTTTTTAATGGCTCTAGGATTCTTTGATGGTAAAATCACTCTTGAATCTTATGAAAATTTAAAGCGTGAAGAAGTACTAGAATTTGCTAAAAAAATCAGTTACGAAAAAAGGAAATCTCAAGGCTTTCCAAAATATTTTCCAGGGCATTTAGAAGCCAGTTTGCAAGATGGACACATAATCCAAAAAGATGTTTTTATCAATAAAGGTAATTTTGATAATCCGCTCAGTTTTGAAGAATTAAAAGCTAAATTTTTAGCCAATGCACAAATTTACCTTGATAATGCTAAAGCTAACAAAATTCTAGATCAAATCATCAATCTAGAAAATTTAAACCACTTTTCTTTTTAAATATTTATCCTTCTTTTTGCAAGAAGGATAATTTCATTACACTTTTTTATTATAATATTTATTATTAATTTAGGAATTACAATGACTTTAAACGAGTTAAAAGATGGACAAAAGGCTATTATTGTCAATTTAAACGCTCACAAAGAACTCAAAAATAGACTTTTAAGCTTTGGATTTATTAAAAATAAAAACTTGAAAAAAATTCACTCCTCTTTAAAAAATGCCACCATAATGGTAGAACTTGATACAAGTTGTGTTATCCTAAGATCTGATGAAGCTAAAACCATAGAAGTGAATCTTATATGAAAAAAATCAAAATAGCCCTTGTAGGTCAGCCTAATGTAGGCAAAAGTCTTCTTATTAATGCGCTTTGCAAAGCTAATATGAAAGTAGGAAATTTTAGCGGAGTTACTATAGAAAAAGCAAGCGCAAAAACTTTTTACAAAAACTATGAATTTGAAGTCATTGATTTACCAGGAACTTATTCTTTAGATGGATATAGCGAAGAAGAAAAAATCACACGTCATTTTTTAAATCAAAATGACTATGATGTTATTGTTAATGTTTTAGATGCCACCAATTTAGAACGTAATCTTATCCTTAGTGCAGAACTTTTAAGCCTTAATAAAAAAATGCTTTTAGCTTTAAATATGTGCGATGAAGCCAAAAAAGAAGGTATAGAGCTTGACACTTCTGTTTTAAGCCAAGAATTTCAAAGTCAAGTTGTTGAAATTTCAGCAAAAACAAAAGAAAATTTAGAACTTTTGCTGCAAAAAATTATTATTTTATTTGAAAATAAATTTATTCCAAGATCCCAATTTTATACTCCGCTTTGCGAAAAAAGTCCAGAAAAAGAAGATTTATTATATTTTATTAATGAACTTTCAAAAAAAATTATTACACACAAAAAAGAAGAAAGAAATTTAACCAAAAAAATCGATGCCTTACTTATCCATAAATTCTTTGGCTTGCCTATATTTTTATTTTTAATGTGGCTTTTATTTCAACTCACCTTTAGCTTAGGACAAATTCCTATGGATTATATAGAATCAGGCTTTAATGCCTTAGGTGAATTTGTTAAAAACAATATTTCTAATACCTTTATCGCTTCAGCTTTGGCTGATGGGATTATCGCAGGTGTTGGCGCTGTGATACTTTTTTTACCTAATATAATGATTTTATTTTTAGGCATAGCTCTTTTAGAAACCACAGGCTATATGTCAAGAGTAGCTTTTTTACTTGATGGGATTTTACATAAATTTGGTTTGCATGGTAAAAGTTTTATTCCGCTAATCACTGGTTTTGGTTGTTCGGTACCTGCTTTTATGGCTACACGCACTCTTAAGAACAAAAGAGATAGGCTTTTAACTCTTTTTGTGATCAATTTTATGAGTTGTGGGGCAAGACTTCCTGTATATGTGCTTTTTATCGGTGCTTTTTTTCCAAGTGAAAAAGCAGGAAATTATCTTTTTGGAATTTATATTTTAGGTGCGATTTTAGGACTTTGTGCTGCAAAATTTTTAAGAATGACAGCATTTCGTGGACTTGATGAACCTTTTGTTATGGAAATGCCAAAATATCGTATGCCAAATTGGCATTTAGTTTGGTTTATGGTTTATAATAAAGCCAAAATGTATCTTAAAAAAGCAGGAACTTTCATACTTTTGGCCTCTTTGCTCATATGGTTTGCTAGCAATTTTCCAAAAAGTGAAGAAAATTTAAATGATTTTAATGCTCAAGAAAGAGCTATAGAACAAAGTTATTTAGGACAATTTGGCAAAGGCATAGAACCTATTTTTAAACCCCTTGAGTTAGATTGGAAATTAAGCGTATCTTTAATCAGTGGTTTGGCTGCTAAAGAAGTGATGATCTCAACTATGGGCGTGCTTTATTCACTAGGAAAAGATGTAGATGAAACAAATAATGATTTAAAAGGAATTATCGCTAAAAACATACCTATGCCAAGTGCAGTGGCTTTTATTTTATTTGTAATGATTTATAATCCCTGCTTTGCAGCAACTATAGTTTTTTCAAAAGAAAGTGGAAAGCTAAAATACACTCTCTTTCTCTTTCTTTTTACCTGCACAAGTGCTTATATAGTAGCTTTTATAGGACTTCATATCGCTAAAAATTTTATTAAATTAACTTGCTTTTAATGATGAAATTTTAGTAATATTATCTTCAAAAGCTTTTAAAATGCTATAAGCAATACCTTCAAAATCAAGTCCGCCGCAAAGATAGATTAAAGTCATACGAAAAGATTTATTCACATCAAGCTTTGGTTTTTCAGCGTTCATATTTAACTTAAAATCATAAGGACTTGCATGTTTAAAAGCGTAATTTTTTGCCGCAATTAAAAAATCATTCTTATCTTTTAAAAACTCACCTTTAACTAAAATAAAACTCATCTCAAGATATTTCCAAAAATCTTTTGAAGGCATGGAATTTTCATCAAAATTTTGTTCTATAAAAGCATAGTTTTTCTCAAAAGATTTTTTATAATTTTCTACAAGCAAAGCACCTAATTTATTTTTAGCTATATTTTGTAAAATAAGTTTTATATTGCTTTCAAATTCAAAATCTATTTGTTCTAAAATTTTAATTTGCTCTTCTAGAAAAAATTCTTGTTTTAACTCTTCATTGCAAAGTTTAGCGTAAGAAAAAATATTTGCCATAGGCTTTTCATAATTCCCAAACTCATCCCAAAAGTTTTTCTCACTACAGGCTATACAACCATGTCCTGCAGCCACTGGCCAAGAAGTTTTAGCATTGAATTTCACTTTAGGGCAGTTGTTGTAAGTATAAGGTCCTTTACAACCTATCTTAAATAAACAAGCTCCATTCTTTGCAGCTTCATCATCAAAATGTTCAGCAAAAATCCCACTTTCAAATTTCGCCTTTCTTTCACACATATCATGCAAACATTTACCATAAGCCCACACAGGACGATTTTGCTCATCAAGTTCAGGCAAAACTCCAAATAAAGCAAAAAAACTTAAAGTCGTAATGATATTTACATCACTTGGAGGACAACCTGGGATATTTACTACTTTTTGACTTAAGACTTCACTAATACCACAGGTTTTACTAGGATTTGGATAGGCAGCTTGAATACCACCATAACTTGAACAAGTACCCACTGCAAAAATAGCCTTGGCTTTAGCGGCTAGTTTTTCTAAAATTTCATAGCCACTCTCTCCTTGTGCTCCTATAGTAAGAAAAAAGGTATCAATCGCTGCAACACCACCTTCAACCGCTAAAATAAAATCTTCTTCTAAAACATGCTCTAAAAGCTCTTCGGCTTTAGTACCATTTGCTGCCATTAAAGTTTCATGATATTCTAAAGAAAAAAAATCAAAAATAAGCTCATCAAAACTTGGCAACTCAGAACGCAACAAACTCTCACTACACCCTGTACATTCACAAAGATGAAGCCATACTAACTTTGTTTTAGGTGCGATTTGAAAAAATCTTTGAGCAAGAGCTGGAATTTCATTGCCTAAAGATAAATGCCTAGCAAGAATTTTTACACTTTCTTCATTGATAACCTTATCCTCTTTTAAAGTAGAATTCTCAAGTTTTTTAATGCGATCTTCAAGTATATTTTTTAATTCTTCATTGCTAAGCTTTGCCATTTTTTATCCTTTTTGATTATCCCAACAAAGAACAGTTTGCCCTTCTTCATTTTTTTCAACATCACCCATACCCATGATGTTATATCCTGCATCAACATAATGTATTTCACCTGTAACACCATTTGCCAAATCGCTAAGTAAATACATAGCCGAATTTCCTACATCTTCTATACTAACATTGCGTTTTAAAGGAGAATTGATTTCATTATATTTTAAAATCATTCTAAAATCCCCTATTCCACTTGCTGCTAAAGTTTTAATAGGACCTGCTGAAATAGCATTAACACGAATTCCTTTTACCCCTAAATCTCTTGCTAAATAACGCACAGAACTTTCAAGTGCAGCTTTTGCTACACCCATAACATTATAATGAGGTACATATTTAACCCCACCAAGATAACTTAAAGTCAAAATCGAACCCTTATCTTTTAAAATAGGTAAAACCGCACGTGTTAAAGAAAGTAAAGAATACACAGAAGTTTGCATAGCTATATCAAAAGCTTCTTTTGAAGTTTCTAAAAAAGAATTTTCTAAAGCTTCTTTTGGAGCAAAAGCAACCGCATGCACCACAAAATCAATCTCATCTAAATCTTTTTTGATTTTTTCGGCAATAGAATCTAAATGCTCGTTATTATTTACATCAAGCTCATAAACAAAATTAGAATTAAACTCTTGTGCTATAGGTTCTACGCGTTTTTTTAAAGCATCATTTAAAAAAGTAAAAGCAAGCTGGGCTCCTTGATCAAAACATGCTTTTGCTATGCCATAAGCAATAGATTTATTATTCGCAACCCCTACAATAAGGCCTTTTTTACCCTTCATAATCATCTTTTATCCTTTGATTAATTTTATAAAATTTTCTACTTTTAAAGCTGCAGAGCCTATCAAAACTCCGCTACAATGATTTACACTTAAAATTTCTTTGATACTATTTTCATTCACACTTCCACCATAAAGCAAAGGTACCTTGGTTAAACTCGCTAAAAATTCAAGCACTTTAGCGATATCTGTACTTTGTGCACTGACTCCCGTTCCTATAGAATAAATAGGTTCATAAGCAATAATGAGTTTTTCATAATTTAAATCAATAATTTCAAGTTGTTTTTTTAAAAACTCTAAAGTCTTGCCTGAATTTTTTGTATCTAAATTTTCACCTATACAAAAAACAATTTTATAACCATGCTCTTTAGCAAAATCAAATTTAGCCTTAATAAATTCTTCATCTCCTAAAGCTCTTCTTTCGGAATGCCCGATTAAAACACATTTGATCCCAAATTCGTCCAAATGCTCTTTTCCAAGCTCACCTGTAAAAGCACCATTAACACAAGGATAAAAATTTTGGGCTCCTTGTATGAAGTTATTTTCATTTTCTAAAAATGCTACACTAGGTGGGAAAACGATAATATCATCGCATTTTGCTCCCATAGTTTTATTTAAAATTTCAGCATAAATTTTAAAGCTTGCTCTTGTGTGATTGCATTTTAAATTTGCAGCAAAGATCATTCATTTTCCTTAGATCTTAAAGCTTTTACGCCTGGAAGTTCTTTACCCTCTATAAGCTCAAGAGAAGCGCCACCTCCAGTGGAAATAAAAGTCATCTCATCTGCATCACCTGCGCGCGCAACCACATCAGCCGTATCACCGCCTCCAACAACAGAAGTTGCATGTCCTTCGCTGATATAATGACTCATTTTAATGCTACCTTTTGAAAATTTATCAATTTCAAAAACACCCATAGGTCCATTCCACCAAATCGTTTGCGCATCAGAAATCACCTCTTTAAAAAGCCTCACACTTGCAGGTCCTATATCTAAACCCATCCAACCATTTGGAATTTCTTGCGCTGGAACAAATTTCATCGGCGCATCTTGTGAGCACGCAGGAGCGGCTACAACGTCTACTGGAAGATAAATTTTCACTCCTAAATTTTTACCCTTGGTAAGAATTTTATTAGCTTCTTCTAAAAGTTCTTCTTCTAAAAGTGAATTTCCTATATCATAACCTAAAGCTTTTAAAAAAGTAAATGCCATACCTCCGCCTATGATTAATTTATCTACCTTTGGTAATAAATTTGTCAATGCTTGAAGTTTTCCACTTACCTTTGAACCTCCAACAACAGCGACAAAAGGACGTGCTGGATGTTTGATAAGATTGCTTGCAAAATCAATTTCTTTTTGGAGTAAAAATCCTGCACCTTTGTGTTTTTCATCAAAAAATTTAGCAATCGCCTCCACACTAGAATGTGCTCTATGGCATACTCCAAAAGCATCATTGATATAAACTTGAACCATAGAAGCAAGTTCTTTGGCTAAATTTTCATCATTTTTAGTTTCGCCTTTTTCAAAACGCAAATTTTCAAGAAGTAAAATTTCACCCGCTTTTAAATTCATAGCTTTAGTTTTTGCATCTTCGCCGATAACATCTTTTGCCATAATAATTTCTTTATCTAAAAGTCTAGCAAGACGCTTAGCAACAGGTTCTAAAGAATACTTGGAACTAATTTCTTTTGGACGCCCTAAATGAGAGGCTAAAATCACACTACAACCATTATCCAAACAATATCTTATCGTAGGAATAGCTGATCTTATGCGTCTATCATCAGTGATATTTAAAAAATCATCTTGAGGAACATTAAAATCACATCTTATAAAAACTTTTTTCTTAGCTAAATCAATGTCTTTTATAGAAATAATATCACTCATGATTAAGCCTTATTTGCAATATATACTGCCATATCTACTAGACGACTTGAATAGCCCCATTCATTATCATACCAAGCAATCACCTTGATAAAATCATCCGCAATCACTTGAGTTAAATCACTTGCCACAATTGCTCCATAAGAACAAGTGATAAAATCGCTTGAAACTCTTTCATCATCATCTACCATTAAAATGCCTTTTAAATTTGTAGTTGCAGCTTTTCTAAAAGCTTCATTGATTTCATCTTTGCTAACTTTACGGTTTAGTTGTGCGGTTAAATCCACGCTTGATACATCAATCACTGGCACACGCATACTTTGTCCGTGAAGCTTGCCATTAAGTTCAGGCATAACAAGCTTCATAGCTTTTGCTGCGCCTGTAGAAGTTGGAATGATATTTTGTGCTGCAGCACGAGAACGGCGTTTATCTTTAGCTTTAGCATCAATAATACTTTGTCCATTTGTATAAGCATGTATTGTTGTCATAAGTCCTTTTTCGATGCCAAAATTATCTTGTAAAACACGACAAACAGGACCTAAACAATTTGTTGTACAACTTGCATTAGAAATAATGCTTTCACCCTTGTAAAGTTCTGAATTTACTCCTAAAACATAAGTAGGTGTATCATCTTTTGCAGGAGCACTCATGATCACTTTTTGCACTCCCATATCTATAAATTCTTGACATTTTGCGATGGTTAAATGCGCCCCTGTGCATTCTAAAACAATTTGTGCCCCGTATTTTGCAAAGTCAAGATCTTTTACATTGCGACTTTTAAATACTTTGATTTTTTTACCATTTACCACTAAATCATCGCCTTCACTATCAACACTGCCTTTAAATTCACCATGTACTGTATCGTATTTAAAAAGGTATTTTGTAAGTTCAATATCCGTAGTATCATTTATCGCCACAAGCTCAATATCATTTCTTTCTAAGATGATTCTTGCAACACATCTGCCTATGCGTCCAAAACCATTTATAGCAACTTTTACAGCCATTTAATTTCCTTTTGCAAAATATAATGTTAATATTCTACAAAAAAAAGGTTAAAATTTTAATGAAGATAGCACTTTTTGGTGGTAGTTTTGATCCGCCGCATAATGGTCATAATAGCGTTGTTTTAGAGGCTTTGGAAAAATTAGATATTGATAAGCTTATTATTATGCCTACTTATATCAATCCTTTTAAACAAAGTTTTAGTGCTGATGAAAAGCAAAGATTCTTATGGGTTAAAAAACTTTGGGGGCATTTGCCAAAAGTTGAAATTTGTGATTTTGAAACCAAGCAAAAACGCCCTGTTCCTAGTATAGAAAGCGTTAAGTATCTTTATAAGCTTTATAATCCTAGTAAATTTTATCTTTTAATCGGTGCTGATCATTTAGAAAAACTTCATCTTTGGCATGATTTTGAAAAACTTAATTCTTTAGTAGAATTTGTTATTGCCAATCGCAATGATATAGAAATTCCTAAGAATTTCAAAGATTTAAAAACCGATAAAAAAATCGCTTCTTCTTTCATACGCAATACTTTAAATACAAATGAAGTTTGTGAAGAAATTAAAGATGAAGTAAAAAAATATTATGAAAAATTACAAAAAAATTGATACAATTTCAAAAATTAAAGGAAAAGAATGCAAGAAAGAATAGATTTAATCGTTAAAATTTTAGATGAAAAAAAAGCTGAAGATATCAAAACCATTGACATGAGTGAGCAAGAATACTTTGTAAAATATGTCATTATCGCAGCTACTTTAGGAGAAAGACACGCTCTATCTTTGATCGATGAGCTTAAAACACAACTTAAAACCAAAGGTGAGGAATTTTTAAACATAGATAGTAGTGAAGAATGGAGCGTGATTGATCTTGGTGATATTTTAATCCATCTTTTAACACCAGAACACAGAGGAATTTATAATATAGAAGAATTATTAGAAAATCTTAAAAAAGGTAGGGTTTAAAAAGGCTAAATTTAATTAGCCTTTTAATTTTTAGAGATTATCAATATATTCTTTAATTTCTTTTTTGATTTTCTCTTTTTGTTCTTTTAAAGCTTCTTTTTTAGCTTTATACTCAGCCTTACTCATATAATCTTTTTGTTCTTTTAAAGCATCAAGTTCTTTTTCGATTTTTTCCACTTCTTGTTCTTTAAGTTTTTTAGCTTCTAACTTTTTATCATAAAACATAGGATCTTTAGCACAATCATTTTGTACTTGTTTTAAAGCAAGCTCCAAGCTTAAAGTTCTAGCTGTATCATTATGCGCTTTAGAAAAACTGATTTCTTTATTAATATGATCAATTTTTTTATCGCATTCACTTACACCAAAAGCAAAGGCACATAGCGTAAGTAGAATAAGTATTTTTTTCATTTTTAATTCCTTTTTAAAATAAATTTAAATCGCGAAATATTATCTCATCAATTCTTAAGCCTAGCTTTTATCTCATTAAACAAACTGAATACCATACTTTCAAGCTCTTTTGCTCTTTCTAAAGAAGTTGCTTCAAAACGTGTGATAAGATAAGGGCTGGTATTAGATGCACGAAGCAAAGCCCATCCATCGCCAAAATCTATCCTAGCTCCATCGATTTCACAAAGACTTTTAACACCTTTTAAAGCTCCTTTTTCGATCTCTTTTTGAAATTCTTCCACAAGTTTAAATTTTTCTTCTTCATTTACAGGAATTTTAATTTCAGGCGTAGTATAAAGTTTTGGTAAAGCTTTAATCATACTTTCTAAATCAAAACCCTTATAAACAAGTTCTAAGGCTCTTAAAAATGCGTAAATTCCATCATCATAACCAAAATATCTATGTTTAAAGAAAATATGTCCGCTCACTTCAGCAGCTAAATCAATATCTTTTTCTTTCATCATTTTTTTGATATTAGAATGTCCTGTTTTTCCCATAAAAATAGTTCCAAATTTAGCCACTTCATCAAAAAGATTTTTAGAACATTTTACCTCACCTAAAATGCGTGGATTAGGAATATTTTTAGCAAACAAATAACAAAGCTCATCCCCACAAAATACATGAGTTTTACTCAAAGCAACCATTCTATCAGCATCCCCATCAAAAGCAAAAGCTAAAGAATAATCTTGATTTTGATTTAAAAACTCTCTAATCGCACTTAAGTTTTCTTCTTCTGTAGGATCTGGAGCATGGTTTGGAAACTGTCCATCAGGCTTTGCAAACATTACATGAGCTTTTAAATTTAAAGCCTTAATTAAAGGCTTTATCACCACTCCAGCCGCACCATTTGTGCAATCAACACCAAATTTATAATTAAAATCCTTTAAAAAGCTAAATTGCTCGCACATAAATTTCACATAAAGGTTTAAAATATCATATTTTTCTACTTCTAAATTTTCTTCAATCTCATCATCTAAATGCTTATAAACTTCTTTTGAAAACTCTTTTAATTCCATGCCAAAAAAACTTTCTTTATTGATAGTGATTTTAAAACCATTATAATCTTTTGGGTTATGAGAGCCTGTTATCATAACATTTGCATCAAATTTCAAGCCCTCATAAAGACTAAAATATCCCAATGGAGTTGGTACAAGCCCTATATCATAGATTTTTATTCCCGCTTTGTTAAGTCCACTCACTAGATAATTAAAAAGTTCATTTGCACTATATCTTGCATCATAGCCTACACTTACATTTTTACAGCCTTTATTTAGCATTGTTTGTCCCAAGCAAAAACCTATAGCCTTAACACTTTTTTCATTCAGTTCTTTGCCATAAAGTCCTCTTATATCATATTCTCTAAAAATCACATCTAACATTATTTTCCTTCAAATTCATCTCTTCTTTAACCTAAATTTATCGTTTTTCTAAAGCAAATTTGGATAGAAAAGAAATTTTTGCTACAATTTTACATTAATTTCACTAAATGAAGGAAAATTTATGGATGAAGAATTAGAAAACGAAGAAACGAAAAAGAAAAAAGGTGGTTCACTTGTAATTATTATTGTTATTTTACTTTTTGTTTTACTTCTTAGTATTATGGGAGTGATTGCTTGGCTTATTTCAAGCAGTTCAAGTGATGAAAGTGAAGTCAAAGAAGCTCCAAAAGAAGAGGCAAAAGCCGATAAACCTAAAGTTTCAGCCCCTACTCAACGAGGTAGTGATTTTGCTAATATAGGTCCTATGTATCCACTTGATCCTTTTACCCTAAATTTACTTAGCGATAGCGGCTCAAGATATGTAAAATGCACTATAGAACTAGAACAAAATAGCGAACTTTTAAAACCTGAACTCGATAAAAAAGTTCCAGTGATTCGTGATATTATTATTCGTACATTAACAGCTAAAACTTTTGAAGAAGTAAGTACACAAAAAGGCAAAGAACGTTTAAAAGATGAGCTAGTTGGAAAAATCAATGAAATTTTAACCGATGGCTTTATTAAAAATGTTTATTTTACGGATTTTGTAGTTTCTTAAATGCGTGTAGGCTGTGATATCATCGCCATTTCTAGGATAGAAAAAATTCATTCTAGACATGGCAAAAATTTTCTGGATAAATTTCTAAGCCCAAAAGAACAAATACTCATTAAAAATCCAGCAACTCTAGCAGGTCTTTGGGCTGCTAAAGAAGCTGCTAGCAAGGCTTTGGGTGTTGGAATTTGTGAATTATGCAGTTTTTTTGATATTGAAATATCAAAAGATGAAAAAAACGCGCCTAAATTAAAATATTCTCAAAAAATTACAAAAGATTTTAATATCACTCAAACTTCCCTAAGCATTTCTCATGATAATGGTTTTGCTATAGCCATAGTGGTTATAGTTTGATTATTTTCCTATAGTTTGCTTGTCTAAATTTCTTGAAAGTATGAAATCTACCACAGGTTGTTCTCTTTTATTTGCTCTTTTACAATGATCTTTTTGAAAAAAATCTGTGATTTTTATAACAATCCTTGCCCATTTTTTGCGATTTCTTTCACGCCACGCATGAGAAGAAACGCTCTCCCAAGCATAGCCATTAAACAAGCTTGCATTTACAAAATGATCTAAGGCTCTAACACCCTGTCTTGCTCGTGCGGTATTAAAAAAAGTTCCTATAATCACGATAAAAAGATATCCTAAAACTGCTAAAGGTACCATTGCACAAAGCAGAATAGTCCCTGCTAATTTTTCTTTTAAGCTTCCTTTTAAGGTACGTTTTACACGACGACGAAAATTGGCACGAATTTTAGTTCTAACTCTTTTCATAGTTTTCTTTTGCTAAATTTTATCCTCATTCCATTAGCCGAACGCACTGTTAAACGCCCTACTACATCAGGTACAAAACCTTCTTCAAGTTCTAGTTTGTAAGTTTTTAAAATATTAGCCAAAATCAAAATCGCTTCTTGCATAGCAAAACCTTGTCCTATGCAAATTCTTTCCCCTACCCCAAAAGGCAAATAAGCATCTTTTTTGTATTCTCCTTCAAAACGAGAAGGATTAAATCCATGTGGATTTGTCCAAAATTCTTCATGTCTGTGTATCAGCCAAGGAGCAATCACCACCCCAGAACCTTTTTTAATAAGCTTATCTCTAACTTGGGTATCTTTTTTTGCCTCTCTTGCAAAAAATCCAACAGGAGGATAAAGTCTTAAAGATTCTTTGAAAATATTTGTTAAGTATTTAAACTGTCTTAGATGCGAAATTTCAATGGCTCCACCCTGTAAAACCTGAGTAATCTCCTCATAAGCTTTTTCTTGCTCCTTAGGATAAAGACTAAGCAAATAAAGCGTCCATGTCAAAGAACTTGCTGTGGTTTCATGTCCTGCTAAAAAAAGCATAGCCACTTGATCTAAAATTTCCTCAAAAGAAAAACGCTTATTTGTATCCGCATCCACTACTAAAAGCAAAGATCCTAAAATATCCTCAAATTCTGCATTATCCGCCATATCATATCTTGGTTTTATGATGTCACTTAAAACCTGCCTAATCACATCTCCGGCCTTAGCACGCTTACGATCTCCTAATATATAAGAAAGCCATTTTGGAAAACGAAACATACGACGCATGGCTGTATGCACGCTTTGCTCTTGAAAAGTCACAAAGGCATTTAAGATTTTTTTACCTTTTTCCTCATCGAGTTTTGAAGACATAATGGTACGAAAAATCACATCAGCAGTAATAAAAGTCATAGCTTCATCTACTTCGATAACAGCATGATTTGGATACTTGCTAAAACGATCCATCATATCTGCCACAGCTTCGCTCATAAGATTAAACACTTTATTGATACGAGTCATTTCAAAACTTGGGCGCAAAAGCTCTCTTTGTTTTTTCCAAACTTCACCATTTGTAGTAAAAATACTCTCCCCTAAAAGCGGACTTAAAAGCTCATGCAAAAATGCACTTTTAGGAAATTCTCTAACCTCATCAACCATCATTCTTTTAACTTCTTTAGTGTCATTTATGACATAAAGATCAAAATTTGGCATCTTCACATAGCCTGTTTGCATTTTATAACTACGCTCATAAAGTCCATCAAGCCAAGATCTACGCTTTAACAAAAAAGTTAAAAGTGTAGAAGCTTTATTTTTATAAGGTTTTGGAAAAAAGGGACATTCACTCATATTTTTACCTTTTCTTCTAAAAATTTAGGCATTATGATGAAAGAAAAAAAATCATAATCACCTTTAACACTAATACTATAAAGATATAAAAAGTGCGCTTTGTTTTTATCTCTTTTTATTTTTTTATACTCATGTTTTTCGTATAAAGTGTGAAATTTAGCACTTAAAAATGGGGGTGTAAATTTAGCATTTACACCACTCGTGCGGAAAAAATCCACTTGAGGAAAACATGCTCCATCAATAATCGATGTGTAATCATACCATTTTAAATCAAACCTTGAAACAAATTCGAGCTTCTTTCTAAATTCATCTGCTTTTTTTTGATAACTCACTAAAGGTATGCATTCTCCTAAAGTAAGAATTTTTAATTTACGAAGTAAAGATAAATCTAAATTTTGTCTTAAAATACACTCCAAAACTTCTATACAAACTATAGTTCCAACACTATGTGCTACTAAAATAAGTTCATAATCTTGTTTATTTTCATTTTGTTTTAGCTTCTCTACTATAGTATTTGCAAAAAGCTTGATTCTTTCTTGCATAGTGCCTGTTTTTTTATCTTGCCAAGTAGCACAAAAAGCACAAATTCTTGCTATCCAAAATACAGCTAATTTCTTACCTAATTTAAATAAAAAATGATTTAGTAAAAATCCTAAAAAACATCCTATGATGATAGCTAAAGAAAAATGCATATAATTTTGCAAAAAAGCAAAACTTCCAAAAGCCAAAATCAAAGAAAATAATAAAGAAAATAACACATAAAAAAAAGGATAATAACCTGTGATAAGCTGATAAATCGACTCTTTACCAAATTTGATAAAAAGTCCTGTGATAGTATAAATTCTAAAAAAACTATAACAGTCCGCTAAGGCATCTTTGTAATTTTCTGACCAATTTTTCTTAACAATATCATTCCATGTTAAAAAATGATATTTAGTTTGTACTCCTTCGCACGAAATTTGAAAAAAAGGAAATTGCTCATTTTTTTCAATTTTACTTAAATCAGTCTTAATGTTAAAAGCATGAGAATAATCTTTTAGGTTTTTTTTAAATAAATCATAATAAAATCTATAACTTTTAGGATCATATCCTGCTATATAAAATACTTCCCTATCCATACAATATTTCTTTTTGCTTTTAATTATAACAACTTTGCTTTAAAAGCTCTCTTAATCAAAGCTTTTTAGTCTTATTTGTCTAAAAAGAAATTTTTATAAAAATTGCCGTTGAATTGGTTAGTTTGTAAAAGATATTTCTTAAAATTACACACCAAAACAGGATTGGGTTTATAAGCATGAGCTTCACGCCAAAAAAATTGAAGTTTTTTTGGATAAGATAAGCCTTCAAAATCATAAAAAGCATTGCCACAAACCTTAGTCGGACAGCCTTCTAAAATAGCACTAAGGCCTACTGTTGAATTTATAGTAATACAACCTAAAGCCTTTCTTAAAAGAACTGGCAAGTGGATATCATGAACATATAAAACCCTTCCCTCTACATGATATTTTTGACTTAAATCATTTATGAGTTTAGAATAATTCTTATAACCCCTATCCATAGGATGGTGTTTAAAAACTAGATAAGATTTAGCTCTTGCATGGTTTGCAAAAGAAAGTATGGTTTGCTCTATAAAGTGCTCTATGCTTTTTTTGTAATGATATTTAATTTGCGTATCGCTATAAACTTGTAAAATCGCCAAAAAGTACTTTTTTTCTAAATTATAAATCTTTTCATTTAGTTTTTTTTCTGTAATCTTATAAAGGTATTTTCTATACAATGATCTAAACCAAAATAAAAATTCAAAAGGATATAAAGTACGATGATGAAGTTTGTTGTTAAAAAATGGAGCCAAAATAAAAGCAAACAACCAATACAAAAAAGCATCAAAAGCCATAAATTTAAATCCACCTGGAATTTCTTTTATGCTTTCTTTGGTAAAAATATTTTGAGAAAGATAAAAATTTTTATCACGCGGTAAAGAAGAATTTGCATTCACCCCATCTTTTTCCAAAGTAATACAATAAGGTCTTAAATACCCTTCTTCAAAAATCCATACTTCAATTCCTAATTCTTTAGCCACTTTAATAGCCTTAGCATGGATAATACGACAATCATTATACATTAAAATAGCATCGATTTTTTTACTTTGAAAAAAATCCCTATAGAAATTTTCAAGATCTTTTTCATCACACTTACACCTTGTTCCACTAGGATAGAAAAAAAAATCTCCACCATTAAAATTGAGTTTAAAAACTTTGGTTTGGTTTTTTTTCATTTTCATTGCAAGATGATGAAAAAAATTTCCCACAGGCCCTTGCAAGAGTAAAACATTTTTACCGCTAAATTCTTTTTTAATTTTAGTGCTAAATCTCATTTCTTTGCTAAAAATTCATAAAATCTTCTTATTTTTCTAAGCATAAAAGTTTTAAAATCTATTGCCAATTTTATATGTTTTTTTGAAAAATAATCTTTTTGTAAATTTAGCATTATATCTAAACAAACTTCAATTTCACATAAAGTTTTTGTTTTAGGATTTATATATCTTGGATATGTGATCAAAACACCTGCTACAAGCTCCTCTAGGCTTAGTTTTCTTGTTCTTCTTTTGCATTTATGTTTATCTTTTGTTAAACCCCAGCCCGCATAAAAAGGCATGCCATAAGTATAAACTTTTTTAGCTCTTAAAAGAGCATCAAAACCACTTGTAGAAGTAATAGTGTGAATTTCATCGGCAATTTTTATAGCACTATCAATACTGCAATCTTTTACAATCTCATCACAAAATTCCAAAATGAGTGTTTCATCTTTTAAACCCACACGGTTGCCACTTAACACATCAGGATGAGGCTTAAAGATGATATAAGCATCTTGATTTTTAGCACGTACCTCCTTAATCAAATCAAGAGTAGATAAGCCAAAACCTCCTAAAATCATCGAAGCATCATCTTCAACTTGAGCAGGGATTAAAATAATCTTTTGTCCTATTTTGGCATTGATTTTTAAGTTTTCATGCTTTAAACCATTATATTTTGAAAAGCGGTTCTCAAGTAAGATTTTTATAATATTTTTTGCCCTATTTAGCATATTTTCATCAAAAATTTCATTTTGCAAAAGTTCTTCTAATTTACTTGGTTTATTTGGATCTATGTAAAGTCCTTTATCATCAACGATTAAAGAAAAAGGGCGCGTAAGATCAGAACCTAGTGAAATTGAGCGGATAAAACCATCTTCCACTAAAGAAATTTTAGGAGTAAAATGAAGCAAATTCTCATCTTGTGCTTTTTTTATAAGAGTAGTTTTAAGAGTATTATAATCTATCCTTTTACCCCAAATGAAAAATTTATCATTTTCTTTTAATTGTATATTCTTTAAACAATCTAAGAAATCTAGAAATATGATTTCATTGTTTTTAGCTATAAAAAAAGGTTTTACAAATTTCCTTTTCCATTTTGAAAATCCAAAGAAAAAAAGTCTATTAGAATTTGCCTTTTCTATATCTTTATATTTTGCTAAAGTTTGAATAGTATCAAAAATATTACTTTTTTGATTTAAATAAGGATTAAAATACTCGCTATAAAGTATATAAGCAGCATAGAAAACTTCTTCTAAACTTCTTTTTTGCATCCTTCTTTTACACTCTAATTTATCTTTTGTTAGACCCCAACCTGCATAAAAAGGCATGCCATAACAAATACACTCACATTCTTGCATCAAAGCTTCAAAACCCATACCAGAAGTTTTGGTATAAACCTTATCAAAAAACTCAAGCAAAGCTATGGGATTAAAATTTTCAATGATTAAGATACATTCTTTAGGTAAGGAATTTATATCTAAATCACTTTGTTTTTTACCACTTAAAACATCAGGATGGATTTTTATATAAATTTTAGAATCAGGATTTTCTTTTATGGCATCTTTTATCATATCGACGGTTTTAAAATCTTTAGCAAGCCCAAATTCAAGCGAGGCATCATTGGCCGTTTGAGTGATGATTAAAACACGTTTTTCATCTTTTTGAAAATAATCATCTGGGATATCAAGATTGTTATTATACTTGCTAATTTTATATTTTTTAATAAGCTCTATAGCTTTTTTAGCTTGCTTGATTTCTTCATCTTTAAATTCATAAGTATTTAAAAGATTTTCAAGCTTTGAAGGCATTGTTGCATCATAATAAATGCCTATATCATCTTTAACCATAGAAAAACTTGGGCTATTTTCAACCCCTAAGTTTAATGAGCGGATAAATCCATCTTCTAAAAGTATGAATTTAGTCTTATATTTTTTAGCAAAATTCATAGCTTTTAAACCTGATTTTTTGCGTCCCCAGCCAAAGAAAAGGTCATCTTTGTTGATTTTTAAATTTTTCTTATATAAAGAAATGATATAAAAATTTCTAACATTAGCGATAAGTTTTTTTGATGTTGAGTAATACTTCACAATGCCAATTTCTTTATTATAAGTTCAACTTTTTCTTCTAAATTATTTCGACAAGAATTATTGATCACTAAATCAGCCTCTGGTTTATCAAATTCTATATCAACACCAACTACATTATCAATTTCTTTATTTAAAGCCTTAGTATAAAGCCCTTTTTGATCTCTTTGCATTAATTCATGCATATCGCATTCTATATAAATTTCATAATAATTTTTTAATTGCTTTCTATTGTAATCATAAATCTCATTAAACATTGAAATCGTAGTGACAATAACTATCATACCTTGATCGTTTAAAAATTTTGCAAATTTAGCTCTTTTCAAAGCCATATCTATGCGACCTTGTCTATCGTATGCATAATGTCCTAATATTTCTCTTAACTCATCTCCATCGAGATAAATAAGGTTTTTATATTTTAGCTTTAATTTTTCATACAAAGCTTGACCTATAGTTGTTTTTCCGCTTCCAGCTAAACCAGTAAGCCAAATAATATAAGGACTATTTATCAATTTGCACCTCTAAATCACTCATAAAATCAATTTCACACCAATTGCCATCAATTTCCACTGCTTTTGCATTATTGTATTTTTCAATTAAAACCTGCAAAAAACTTGTCATATACATATTTTCAAAATTTTTATTATCATATAAAATATCTCGGTCGAGCATTTCATAAAAAGCAATAACTTCAGAAAGAAATTGATAAGAAAATTTAAAAAGTCCTATATATTGAGCTTCTATCTCATCATAGACATTAGCTTTTTTTCCAAGTTCTATAATATAACCATTTGCCATCTTTAATGTTTCAGCATCTTCTAAAGGATTTGCAAAGCGTTTGCTCCAAAGCTTACGCCAAGACTTATCAACCACTATAGCAAGTTCTTCTTTGGCATTTATAAGCTTTTGCACGCAATCTTGAAAATAAACAATATCCGCATAAGAAATAATCAAATCTTGTTTTTCTTCGATGCATTTTAACATAAAATCTTTAGCGCAAAAAAAAGTATGAACCATATTGGTTTTATCATATTTTGAATTAATAAAAAAATGCTCAATATCATATTTATTAAGATAATTTTTTAGCACATCGTTTAAATATCCACCCACAACAGCTATTTCGTTTATACCTGCTGATTTTAAAGCTTCGATTTCATAATCTATTATTTTTTTATTTTTATACTCAACCATACACTTTGGTTGATCTTTTGTTAAAGGCATCAGCCTTGATCCAAAACCTGCTGCTAAGATAATTGCATTCATATTATTCCTTGATTAAACTAAACCACTCTTTTAAAATTTGAATATTATTAAGTCCATTTTCTCTTTCAATATGCCACATTATACCAAAAATATTTTCATATTTATGTTTAAAAGCTTCTATAGTATTATCTTTTGCTAAGCAAAGTTCTACAAGATCTTCACCTAATTTTTCAATAGCAAAATTATGAAAAGAATTGCTTATAAATTTTTCTTTTGAGAAAAATATTTTATGTTTGCCTATATGATTTTCACAAGGACTTATATGGCTGTTAAAATAATGAGCTATCATCTGAGCTCCTCTGCAAATTCCTAAAAGTGGTATTTTTTCTTTTAAACAAATTTCTATAACTTGCTTTTCGTATAAATCTCTCTTTTTAGATAAAACATTAGGACTATAAAAGCTTAAATCATTGCCACCGCTTAATATCACAGCTTTTACTAGATGTTTATAATGAGAAAAATCTATTTCATAGCTAAGAGGAAGAGGAGTAAAATTTTTAAATAAATCTTTATTAAATAATTTTCCCCAATCCAAAGCCAAACATTCTCTTTCTTCATGATAACTTTCGTTGCAAATAAGTCTTTGAGTAATACCTATAAACAAAATATTTGCTCACTTTCACATTCTATATTTATTTTTTTAGCTTTTAAATATTTTTCAAAATTTTCTTCTCCAACTCCTATAACAGCAGGCATTCCAAGTTCTGAGGCACGAATGGCCATATGTGAATTAGCACCCCCATAACATGTAATAAGTCCTGCTATATTTTTTGTAAATAAATAATCATATCCAGGATCTGCTGCATAAATTAAAACAATCTTTCCTTCTAAATCTTTATCATTTTCCTTCGCCGTAAATGCAGTAATGCTCTTTTGTGTAATAAAATTTGGAATAATACTATGATTATAAAAAGAAAAAATTTCATCGGCATTGCAAAGCAAAGAAGGAAGTTTTATAGCTTGTGTAAGTTCATATTCTTTTTTATTGCGATTAATTTCTTCTACAAACTGCTCTTTTGGATTTATAGAATAAAGACTAGAATAAAGATTTAAAATGCTTTTTATATCAAGATGAGCCAAATCTTCTTTTTCAATGCCATAATATTTGCCTAATTCTTCTATATAAACTATAGCTTTAGAAAGCAATCTAGTGAATTCAAATTTAACGAGCTCTCTACCCTCGATAGCCTGCTTTAAAAAATCAAAAAATTCACAAGCATTAATCTCTAATCCATGCTCTCTAAGTAAAGCATTTAAAGCTTTTGTCTTTTCTTTTGAAAAAACAAAAACTTTATCTTGTAAATAAACTTTACTATCTTTTTGATCCACATCAAAATAAAGTTCAAAATCTTCATCATATCTTGGAGATAAAATATTATAAGTTCCTGCTCTTAAGTGTCCAAAATCTTTCAAAAATTGATCTTTGTTGTGAAAATTAAGATGGTTTGTTTGTTTGCTTAAATTTTTACTCACTGTATTGAGTGAATTTAAAAAATCATCTTTTTCCTCTTTGGTTATAAAATCAATCTCAACTAAAGAATTTAAAAGTTGCATTGCTACAAATGCAGCCCTAGCCACCCCCGCAAAAGGCAAGGTTCCATAACGCTTGCATTCCTCAATAAGCCAATAAATTTTATCAATTAAAGAAAAATTAGAATTAATAATGCCATCATATCTTTCTTTTAGCTTGTATGCTTTTTGTATATCTTTTAAATAAAGCCCTGATCTAGAATTAATAATCTTATTTGTAAGTTCTAATAATGAAAATTCTAATCTTTTGATTTCATTTTCATTAAAACCATGATTTAAAAGTTCTTCTAATTTTTTAGAACTATTAAAATCATAGCAAGAATAAACAATATTAAATTCAATCTTATCGTGCAATTCATGATTTTTATTAAGCTTATCTAAGTAAAAATTGACAAGTTTTTGTGCGATATTTTCATCTAATTTTTTTGGTATAAAAGAATTAAAAGATAATCTTACATCCACATAAGGAATGCCTAAAAAAGAATGAATTAAAGGATGGGATCTTAAATCTCTATAGCCATAATTATCTCTTTGATACGCCCAGATATTATCCGTAATGATTTCTTTATATAAACTAAAAGCTAAACGCTTAGGCCTTAACCCTATGATTTCAGCTGGATTCCAATCAGGCATTATCCCAAAAATAGCTTTATCTCCCAAAACTCTAGATCTTGATTCTTTTAAAGACTCAAAACGTTTATAAAATCTATATAAAGCTTCTTTTGGTAAAGAATGAAATAAATTATTTTTTTCATGCATAACCAAAGGACGCACTTGCAAGCAAAAAAGTTCTTCCTTATCATCTTGAATAGCAAATGCAAATTCAACATCTAAAAAACAACAGTCATATAAAACTTCTAATTCTTTTATAAGTTCTATAATTTTTTGAAGTCTAATATCTTTAAATTCTAAATAATCTCTGTAATGATAGTAAGTTTTTGCACTCTTACTACTTCCATCTGTAATAGAGCTATTTGAACCATTTTCATCATATTGAAGACAAAAATAAGGGGAAAAATTATCCTTATCAACACTAAAACCAACTCCACAAAGAGTAATGTTTTCAAGCATAGGTTGAACTAAAATTTCATCGCTTTTTGATGGCATAGAATTGGCAACTTCATATAAAGCTTTTAATAACTCATCTTTAGAATCAGCTTTAATATTTGCCAAAGAAAGAAAAGCACCTGCATTGGAGTTTTTCATACTATCTTCACTTAAAGAAGAACTTCTTATAATGAGTCTATTAGCCTTTAAAGTTTGAATATTCCGTAAAACTTTATCTTCATTTGATATTAATTTTTCAAGCGAAGTTAAAACCAAAGGTAGAACTTTTGCTTTTTTTAATTTTGTTTGTAAATTTTTTAAATTTTGTGCTTTGGTTTTAAAATTTAACTCCGCCATATTTTTCCTTAGTTTTATATTTTTTTAGCACTCCAACAACGAGTGGTATATTTTATGCTAAATTCCTTAGGAAGTCTTTGTGAAATTTTATCACTAATTTTATTAAAAAGTTCATTTCCTTCATCAGTCTCCAAATCCCAATAAGGATTTTTAACACTTTTCCATGCATTAATATAATTTTCAATGCTTTGATGAAAATAAAAATCCTCTTCAATATAAACAATATTATCAAAAAGATCCTTTCGACTCTCTATAATTGGTCTTTGATCTTCTCTTCTTGTTCCCCTTGTATAATTTGGTACAAATTCTACAATAGTATCTTCAGCTATTTTTTGCACAGGATCGTTTAAATCCCTGTGATTCCACATACAAGAAAAATATCCCTCTGATTTTAATAAGCGATGTGCTTCCTCTAAGGCTTCATTTCTATCCATTACATTAAAACTGCTACCAAAAGTCACCCAATCAAATTCACTATTTTGGAGTGTTGAGTTTAAGCCTGTTGCTCTAACCCAGTCAATCTTCTCACCTTTAGTTCTTTCTATCCCGATCTCACGCATCGCATCATTTGGTTCTACAGATACTACCTTACATCCTCTTTCTAAAAGCATAATGCTTAAATTTCCAGTTCCTGCACCGATATCAGCCACTTTGATATCTTTTTTTCCAATAAGACTAATTAGCATATCTATAGTTTTTGGAGCATAATTTGGTCTATAGCTATAAAATTTAGCATGCTTGGTATAATCCCACACTTGTTCTACTAGTTTTTGCATTTTATTTCCTTTTTTCATTTTGACAAGCTTAATGAAAAAAAAGGAGGTATTTTATATGCTTTTCTAGCTGTCCATGCTCTTATTTTATAAGGAATCTCTATACTTTGCATATGAGAAATTTTAGCTTCTATCATCTCTAAAATTTCCTGCCATCTTTTTTCACCTGCTTGTGCTTGTATATCATTTACAGAATGCCAAGCTCCAAGATAACGCTCTTTATCCCAAAACTCTTTATAGTCACACTCCATAAAAAAGCAGTCTATGAAATCTCCTGTTGAAACAAGAATTTCTTCCCATTTTTTAACATTTTGTACCCCACTGCTTACACGAGCAAGCTCTGGAACAATATGTTTAATCTCCTTTTCGATCTCATCAAAAACCGAACCCTCTACAATGTGGCGAGGATTCCAAATCGCAGTGAAATACCCCCCCTGTCAATATACGATTAAATTCTGGGAGAGATTTTTTAGGATCTGTCCAATGAAAAGAACTAGCCATGATGACCCAATCAGCTTGATTATTGCTCATGCAGGTTTCTTCACCACTTCCTTTGTGCCAAGAAATATTTGATAAATTTTGTGTAAATTTTTGCCCTTCTTTACGCATATTATCATTTGGCTCCACAGCACTAATTTGGCATCCAAACATTTCTCCCAGCATCTTAGTAAGTTTTCCAGTTCCAGCTCCTACTTCAACAATATTTAAATCTTTTAAATTTTTATTTTTATCATTGATACAAGATACAAGTTTTTCAAGTAAAAATGGACTATAAGCAGGTCTATTATGATAATGCTTTGCAACCTCTGTAAAATCTCCTTGTTTCATATTGATTCCTTTCTCTAA